>JAAYKZ010000386.1 GCA_012522165.1 Clostridiales bacterium | reverse complement strand
TTAGTCTCAATTACACTATCCTAATACCACAAAATTTGATACCATTATATTATAAGTCTAAGAGAATGGTTGTCTGCATCCATCTTATAAAAATACATAAATAGACTCTTGGTTTATTATACCATATTTGGATTATAAAAAGAGTTTTTCTTTTAAAATTGGTTAATAAAATAGATATGAAATAGTCTTTGGAGGGAAAGATTATGTTTACTGATATAAGTTTTTCAGATGATAGACCCCTGTACTTACAAATCAGGGACTATATAAAACAGATGATCCTTAAAGGGCTGCTGAGCCAAGGTCAAAAACTTCCCTCCACTAGGGAGCTTAGCAGTATCCTCAAAGTGAGCCGTAATACTGTTATTCTAGCCTATGAATACTTACAAGATGAGGGATTTATTGAAGTCCTTAGAGGCAAGGGAGCCTTTGTATCAGCTATTAATATTGACTATCAAAACCAATGGAAATTCGACTGGAATTCCAAACTAAATTCATATACCAAACTAGCAAATGAACTGGATATAGTAAAGCATGAAGCCAAATGGAAAAAAGGAATGATATCCTTTAAAAGCATCGCTCCTGATGATAAGCTATTTGATGTGGAGGATTTTAAAAGAGCTTTTTTAAATCGTTTCTCCCTTGAAGGAGAAAAATTGCTAAACTATGGATATGCTCAAGGATATAAGCCTCTTATAGAATACCTTCTACATTATATGAGTAACAAAGGAGTCAACATTGAAGGTAAGGATATACTGATAACCAACGGATTTACTGAAGGCTTCGATATAGTTCTATCTGCCCTAACCAACCCAGGTGATTATATCCTTTGTGAAAATCCTACTCATAATACAGCTATAAAAATCATGAAGCTCCATGGCCTAAATATACTAGGAGTGGATATTGAGGAAGACGGTATAAACTTAAATGAATTGAAAAAAACCCTATCCCTCAAACCTATATCCATGGGTTTTTTAATACCTTCATACCATAACCCCACGGGAATAGTTATGTCTCCTGAGAAGAGGATGGAAGCTTTAAAAATCTTTGCACGCTATAAAGTGCCTATAATAGAGGACGGTTTTAATGAAGAGCTAAGATACTCTGGTTCCCACCTATCGCCCCTTGCCGGGCTATGTGGCCATGGAAACAGTGTTATCTACATTGGAAGCCTATCAAAAGTCCTATTCCCCGGCCTTAGAATTGGATGGATTTTAGGGGATAAAGACCTTATATCAAAGCTAGAAAGCGTTAAGCGAAGCCGTGATATCCACACTTCTTTTTTAGATCAGGCAGTCCTGTACGAATATCTAGTAACAGGAAATCTTGAAAAGTACCTGAAAAAAGCACGAAGAATATACCGGGAAAAATATGATTTTGCTCTTGAATGTGCCAAAAAATATATACCCCATAAAAGAATATTAGGCGAAGGAGGCCTTCATATATTTGTCGAAATGGATGAAAACATAGATGCCCGCCTGGTTCTATACAGGTATATCATACGTATTGTTATTTTTATGCCAGGAGATATTTTTTATACCGACGAAAAAGGTAAAAATACCTTCCGTCTAGGCTTCTCCCGCTCAACCTTGAAGGAGATTGAAAAAGGTTTTAGTATTATAGGTGAAATAATAAAAGAAATGGAGGAATAGAGATGAAAGAGGTACCTTATAACCAATATCTTAAGGAAGTAGACCAGCATTTAAGACGGGGAGGAATTTTTCTAACCACCGGTCATGATAAAATCAACACCATGGTTATTGGCTGGGGTGGTATCAATATCTACTGGGGCAAACCTATATTCATTGTTCCAGTTAGAAAATCCAGATATACCCATAGTATTTTAGAAGAGACCGGTGAGTTTACTGTTAGCATTCCTATGGGGAAAAACCTAAGCAAAGAGCTGGCCTTCTGCGGAACTAAATCAGGACGTGATTATGATAAGTTCAAGGAATGTAACCTTACTCCTGTAGCTGCACAAAAAATTAAAACACCTATCATCAAAGAATGTTGTCTCCATTATGAATGTAAAGTGGTATATAAACAAGATATAATCCCAGAAAATCTGGATAAGGCCATAGATGAAAAATGGTATCCAGATTATCATACTCTGTATTTTGGTGAAATCCTTACCTGCTACGAAACTAGGGATTCATAATATTACAAATGGCTATTGATCCTTCCCTGATCAATAGCCATTATTTAAAGTCTCCTAATTAGGAGACTTTTATTGATCTTTTATTAATCTACAAAAGCATAATATATGGCCTGTATCGCTCTTTCAAAATCTTCGTTCTCCACACCTATTATTATGTTCATTTCACTAGAGCCTTGAGCAATCATTCTAACATTGATATTATCTTTGCCCAAAGCACCAAAAAGTTTACCAGAAATTCCGGGAGTTCTGGCCATCCCATGCCCTACAGTGGCAATTAAAGCCATGTTAGAAGTTACATCTACGCTATCAGGCTTTAGCTGCTGCTTTATATCCTCAATTATATCATCTAACTTACCATCTAGCTGATTATCTGCGATTACAAGTGAAATACTATCAATACCTGAAGGCATGTGCTCAAAAGATATTCCTCTAGTCTCTATTATGGATAAAAGCTTACGCCCAAATCCCAGCTCAGAATTCATCATAGCCTTCTCTATGGATATAACAGTAAAACCCTTTTTACCCGCTATTCCAGTAATCATACCAGTCCCATGGTATTGCTCCCCGTTGGGCACTATAAAGGTTCCTGGAGCTTCAGGATCATTGGTATTCTTTATGTTAATAGGGATTCCCGCTTGTCTAACAGGGAAAACTGCCTCTTCATGAAGCACGTTTGCTCCCATATAGGCTAGCTCCCGAAGTTCCTTATAGGTTATTTCTTTTATTGGCTTAGGATTGTTGACAATCCTGGGATCAGCCATCATAAAACCAGACACATCAGTCCAATTTTCGTACAAATCAGCATTTACTCCCTGAGCTATTATAGCACCTGTAATATCTGATCCACCTCTAGAGAAAGTTTGTATTCCACCATCGGGCCTTGAACCATAAAAACCTGGAATAACAGCCCTTTCTACCTTTGTTAAAACCTGACTGACAGCCTCTAAAGTTGTTTGAGCATCATAGGTCCCAGACTGGGTAAAGAAAATAATATCCGCTGGATCTACAAATTCATAGCCCAAGTATTCAGCCAAAATTAAACCATTTAAATATTCTCCTCTACTCGCTGTATAATCAGCCGAATATCCTCCCAAAATCTTCTCTCTAATATCTTCAAGAATAGGCACAAGATCCAAGGATAGGCCTAATTCCTCTGCTATACCTAAATATCTTGTAGAAATCAGCTCAAAAATCTCACCAAAAGGAATACCTTTCTGAGCATGCTCTTGACACAAGTAAAGAAGATCAGTTATCTTATGATCGCTAGAATGCCTTTTCCCTGGAGCAGAAGGAACTATATATCTGCGCTCTTCATCCATCATAACTATAGAACGAACCTTTTTAAACTGCTCCGCATCTGCCAGGGACGAACCCCCAAATTTGGCAACCTTGATACCCATAACTAATAAACCTCCATAAATTAACTCGAATATGCTTATTATATTTATACCCTGAATAATTGTCAAGTTCCTGACAGTCTATTCATTTAGGTTTATCCTTATCTTTTGACTTTTTCTCATAGGCTAGAGCCGCATTTAATTCTCCTCCTAGTAGAATAATGACAGCACTGTAATAGAGCCATATAAGCAAAACCACTACCCCACCGATACTACCATAGAATCTAGAATAATTGGTAAAATTATCTACATAATAGGCAAATCCTAGGGATGTTGTCAGCCAGCCCGTGGTAGCAAATATTGCTCCTGGAATTACCTCCCTCCATTTCATCCTCCTACTAGGAGTGAATCTATATAGTATTATAAACACTAGAAATATAACTGATGAAATAAAGATATAACGTCCAGTATTCCAAAGGCTCTGGTATAGGGGTTCTAGCTCCATTCCATCTAAAATTTGTTTTTTTATTACTCCACCAAAAACTAAAAGGATAAAAGAAAAAATAATTACAGTAGAAAGAAGCAAAGTAAATATTATGGAAATTAGCTTTACCATCCAAAATGGCCTTCTCTCTTTCTCATCATAGGCTTTGTTAAGACCAGTTATTATGGATCCAATTCCATTGGATGCAAACCATAAAGCCAAAATTCCACTTACGGGGGCCAAACCGCCTGCCTTTGTATCCACTATTTCCACAACTGTATTCCTGACTAAAATATAGGCCTCCTCAGGAAGAATTCCTAATAAACCCCTAAGCACCTGCTGACTAGAAATTGGACTATTCCCTATTAGGGCCATAAGAAATATTAAAAAAGGAAAAAAAGACAGGATTAAATAATAGGCCATCTGTGCCCCTAGAGCTAAAATATCATCATCTAACAGGCGATAGTACATAGCTTTTATGAACCTAAAAAGTCTGCCCATCTAGCTTAAAACCTCCCACCTATTTGTATATTGCCCCTTTTTTATAGATAAACCCACATTTTTCTTTCCATGTCTAGTATTTATTTGGTATAATGAAGAACAATTAGAAAATAAATTAAGCTATTGAGCAGCTAAATAATTGCCATTTGATAAACACAGCACTACAGATAAAATAAAGGTTAAATAAGGTGATACATTATGCTTCGAGTATGGGGATTAATTAGGAAAAATAATAAGATTGTTAAAGATATGATAGCTGAATACTTGGGAAATGATATAAAGGAGATAGATGCCCTTCATAAGTGTATTGAAGAGATTTGCTACGAATTTGATCTTCAGCGTCCTTTATGGTTTCCTAAAAATCAAAGGGAATATGAAGAATATAGAAGAATCGTACTCACTCAAGATAATTTTATGGAACCTATAGATTTTGATACCTTCGAACTGGAAATCCTAGACAACGACGATTAATGAATATTAGAAAGCGGTGGGAAATCCACCGCTTTTCTCAATTCAATTATTTAATTTATTTTCTTACAAGCTGCTGGGCTTTTTCCACAACATTTTCCACTGTAAAGCCAAACTTCTCAAAGAGAACCTTTCCTGGTGCAGATGCGCCGAAATGATCTATAGTAATTGTATCTCCGTCAAGTCCAACATATTTATGCCATCCAAAGGAGGATGCTGCCTCTACAGCTAAACGAGCTCTTACTGCCTTAGGTAATACCTTCTCCTTATACTCCTCAGGCTGCTCATCAAAGATTTCAAAGGAAGGCATGCTTACTACCCTAGCGTCGATACCTTTTTCCTTCAGTATGCCATGAGCTTTATATACAAACTCTACTTCTGAACCAGAGGCCATGAGGATAATATCGGGAGTTTCTTTTTCGGAATCTAATAGGATGTATCCGCCCTTTAGTGCCTCTTTGCCCGTCTCTTCATACAGAGGCAGGTTCTGACGGCTAAGTACCAAGGCAGTGGGACTATTCTTTCTGGTAAGGGCTGCATACCATCCAGCAGCAGTTTCTTTGGAGTCAGCAGGACGGAATACGGTAAAGTTTGGAATACTTCTAGCAGCAGCTAGATGCTCAATTGGTTCGTGAGTAGGTCCATCCTCTCCTACTCCAATGCTGTCGTGAGTTAATACATACACTACAGGCAATCCCATTAATGCTGACAGTCTCATAGCGGGTTTCATATAGTCAGAGAATACAAAGAAAGTAGCTACATATGGTCTTAGCCCACCATGAAGAGCTATTCCATTAGCCATGGCCGCCATAGCATGCTCGCGTACACCAAAGTGTAGATTTGAGCCAGTACGATTCTCAGCTGAGAAACTACCCCTATCATTCATCAAGGTCTTTGTAGATGGTGCAAGGTCAGCAGAACCTCCTATTAGATTAGGTAGAACCTTGGCTAGGCGGTTTATAACTTCACCTGAAGATGAACGAGTAGCATTTGCGCCTTGGAACTTCCAAAAATCTTCATCGTTTAATAAGTCTACTGGTAGTTCATCGCTATGCCATAGTTCCCATTCCTTGGCTAGCTCAGGATATTCTTTGGAATAAGCCTCCCATTTCTCCTGCCATGCTTTTTCAGCTTCAATTCCCTTTTGTTTAATTGACTCCATGTGTTCTCTAACTTCTTGAGGTACAAAAAACTCTTCTTCATAAGTCCAACCCAAAAACTCTTTGGCTTCTTTTAGATTTTCTTGTCCTAGGGGCTCACCATGAGCAGATGCTTTACCCTGCTTTGCAGGCGCACCATAACCAATCTCAGTGGTTATGATAATCAGGGAAGGCTTGGTTTTCTCAGCTTTAGCATCCTCAATAGCTTTGCTAATAGCATCTATATCGTTCCCGTCCTCTACCTTAAGAACTTGCCATCCATAAGCTTCAAAGCGCTTGCCTACATCTTCTCTAAAGGCTATATTAGTATCCCCTTCAATTGTGATGGCATTGGAGTCATATAATACAATTAACTTGTCTAGCTCTAAGGTTCCTGCCAAAGAAGCCGCTTCAGCAGTTATACCTTCCATCATGCATCCATCTCCGGCAAGTACGTAGGTATAGTGGTCTACGATGTCATAACCTGGTCTATTGAATTTAGCAGCTAGGTGAGCTTCTGCCAAAGCCATACCTACACCAGTAGCAAAGCCCTGTCCCAAGGGGCCTGTTGTAGTCT
Organism: Clostridiales bacterium; assembly: GCA_012522165.1. GTDB lineage: Bacteria > Bacillota > Clostridia > Caldicoprobacterales > UBA3941 > JAAYGY01. Next base: position 347 of record JAAYKZ010000386.1, on the reverse strand, counting down.
CTACACCTACAGTATGTCCATATTCCGGATGTCCTGGTGTTTTACTTCCCCATTGTCTAAACTGTTTTATCTCTTCCATTGGAAGATCGTATCCAAATAGGTGAAGCAGGGAATAAAGTAAAGCAGAGGCATGACCAGCCGATAAAACAAAACGGTCTCTATCTGCCCAATCAGGGTTGGCTGGATTGTGTTTCATCTCCCTAGCCCAAAGGGAATAGGCCATAGGAGCAGCTCCCATGGGCATACCAGGATGACCTGATTTTGCCTTTTCTACCATTTCTGCAGAAAGTATGCGGATAGCATTTACACTTTTCATTTCCACTCGATTCATACTATTCCTCCTATAC
>JAAYKZ010000385.1 GCA_012522165.1 Clostridiales bacterium | reverse complement strand
TCTCTTTCCCTCCTTTCCACAGTATCATAGATTGACAATGCCATTGCAGGATACTTGACAATCCCTACCTGCTGATCGTTAACATACATAAAGTATAGAGTAGATGAATCCTTGGTATAGGCTCTAGCAGGAATAGATGGGATTATCATCAGCAAAGACAAAAACACAACGCACATTAGGATCCTTGATTTTTTCATGGTAACCTCCATTAAGCTTGTCTGTTACAGTTTTGTTTCGATTTTTTACAAAACTGTTAAGTTGTTATATATATATTCTACGTCAATTCAAAATATCCTACCTAATTTTGTATTATTTCCCGAAAATTTTTATTAATGCCATAGTAATTTCTGTTGACTGGTCTAAAATTGTTCACCTGTAATTCACTAGCTTTATGATGTATAATAAAAATGATTGGGAAGCTCTAAAAATGGTATTAAAGGATTTAAAAGGTTATAAAGCACATGAAGCTAGGAGGTAAGTAATGTAGTGGCAAAAAAAGATAGTTTGATACAAGGCAGTATCTTCAAAGCACTCTTTAGACTTGCACTACCTGTAGTAGGTACATCCTTTGTCCAGATGGCTTACAATATGACTGATATGATTTGGGTAGGAAGGGTTGGAACTAGGGCTGTTGCAGCAGTAGGAACAGCTGGCTTTTACACCTGGATGTCCATGGCCTTTATCCTAATTCCCAGAATAGGTGCAGAGGTAGGGGTTGCCCAATCAGTAGGAAGACAGGACATAGATGAGGCAAAGATGTACATAAAGCATAGCATTCAGATGGTTGTATTACTTGCCCTATTTTACTCGTCTATATTAATAATATTTAGAAGGTCTCTTATTGGTTTTTTTAATATAAATGAAGCAGATATAGTAAATGATGCCATCATCTATTTGGTAATCGTAGCTTCAGGCATGGTATTTCCCTTCATCAATTCAGTATTGTCAGCCATATTCAACGGTTATGGGGAAAGTAGAACACCATTTCTAGTTAATTCAACTGGTCTGGTTACCAATATGATCCTAGATCCTCTATTAATACTAGGGATAGGTCCATTTCCAAGAATGGAAGTTGTGGGCGCTGCATTAGCTACCGTAATAGCCCAGGCAACGGTAACTATCATTTTCATTTTAGTAGCTATGAGAAAGTCAAAACTATTTTCAGGGTTATCCCTATTAACAGCTCCAGACTCAGAACGTATAAAAAAGATAACAAAATTAGGCCTACCTGTAGCCATTCAAAGTGGATTGTTTACCGGGTTTTCCATGATAATAGCAAGGATAATTGCCCAGTGGGGACCTATACCAATTGCCGTTAATAAGGTGGGCTCACAGATAGAATCCATATCCTGGATGACTGCCGGAGGCTTTCAGACAGCAATGAGTGCTTTTGCTGGACAAAATTTTGGAGCAAAAAAATGGGCTAGGGTTATCAAGGGATATTTAATTGGGCTAGGGATTATGGCAGTTTTTGGATTATTTGCCTCTGGACTTTTAATATTCGCCGGTAAACCTATATTTTCTGTGTTTATAGCTGAAAAAGAAACAATTCAATATGGGGTAACCTACCTTAAAATATTAGGATTATCCCAGTTGTTTATGTGTACTGAAGCGGTAACAGCAGGAGCTTTTAATGGCTTAGGCAAAACCATCCCGCCGTCAGTAACAAGCATAAGCTTAAATGCCTTGAGGATACCTACAGCCCTTATACTATCATCAAGCTCTCTTGGACTAAACGGAGTGTGGTGGGCTATCAGTATCTCCAGTATACTAAAAGGATCCCTTCTGCCTCTCTGGTATATTATCATGCTCAAAAGAAATTCAGATACAAAGCATATAAAGATATCTAGTTTGATTTTTAACAAGAGCACAGCAGTGAATATTTCATAGCTATAACTATATATTACGAGAGTCAAGTATATAATCGGAGTTGATGAAATGAGTTTTAAATCCTGGGAAAAATTGACACTCCCCATGACTAAAGTCAGGGGATTCTTGGGTCGTTAACGCCCTCATCCATTTCTGGTTCGGACAACGCCCAAGTTAAGGCTGTGTCTTCACCCCTCCCAAGGCTGGTCATATAGACCCTAGGGCTGGTAGACTATCGCTTTATGCTACGCCATCTACCACAGGTGCTTTCATTATATTTATAGCACCTAATCTATCTCTATGTGTTATATATCCACATGATTTACATATATATC
>JAAYKZ010000384.1 GCA_012522165.1 Clostridiales bacterium | reverse complement strand
CTTTCCCTTTTTTGCGGGATTTTCATTGACAATAACATGTATCTTTTTGTGAACTGATTTAAATAGAACCTATCGATACCATCAAGTGTTACTTCCATATTATTTATGTAGCGCTTTAGTATTTCCGCCAACTCACAAATATCTCTATTGCGTATCATCTTTGTGATATTAAATACGGTATATAAGATGGAGGAATAATCCACTGTTCTAAAATTAAAAACTCTAGTAGATATAAATTGGTCAATAAAATAAGAAACCATCTTAATTTTCTTATCTACGATATCACTGGTATCATCACTTCTAATGGCAGATAAAATAATTTGGTACTGTAGTGTAAATCCTCTATCTGCATTATAAAACACGTATTCATACTCTTTTTTAAAGTTACGTGCATACTCCTTTAAACGTATATAGATATCCGAGTACATATTAAATTTTTTCAATATGAAATTCTCAAAGTCCTTACTGCTATTTAAACCTATAACTGACCTATTTTCCTGGACCCACTTATGGAATGTTGTTCCGATATTTTCGAAATCCTTGTTTTCTGAATCTTTCTTACGTTCTCTAATTGTTTCTGCGTATTGGGCTCTTAGCCAGTTCTTTAAGAAGTCTGCATCACCGTCCTTTTCAATGTCTTTTAAATGTACAACTTTTCTTTTCCATAAATCATTTGCCTTATTTCTAATAGCGTCGTCATTAATCATAGAAAGAAGATAGCCCTTTAACATCTCTGTCGGAGTTAGTCTCAATCCTCTGTCGTTCATGGTTACAAAAACTTTATGAGCATCTTGTTCAGAATCTGTCCGTATCGCTACAAGACACACATTATCAATTAACCATTCAATAAATACTGGTAGAGAACTTCCTTTTAATTCATCCGGAAAAATCCGCTCAATATCTTTATATCGGTTATAAAGATTTCTAACACTTTCCGATTTTTCATTGGTAATATCGAAATCACCTGTATCAAATAAAGAAGCTAAACACTCTTCCCTTTCAGGAACATTAATACAAAAAGTCTTTTGACCATACATTTCAGAATAGATATAGTTATCAATATTGACTCTGGGTAGGTTTGCCTGCTTTTTCTGTATATTATTAAGATAGATAAGAAGCAGCGTTAATGATGATAATCTCTGCTGCCCGTCTATAATTGAATTGTCATTAGTAAGGATAATAGGACCGAGAAAGTAATCCCCATAGTTCCTTACATCTATCTGTGTATCACCTTCTTTATAGAACTCAAAAAACTCATTGGTTAAATCCTCTATGAGTTCTTCAATCTGTTTGGTTCCCCAGTTATATTCCCGCTGATAGTATTGAACCGTATATTTATTGTTCAACAGCGTGCGTAGATTCACTGCATGGGCTGTTATCTTGTTCACTTATTAACTCACCTCTCTCATATTAAAATTTGCCTTACATGGATTTTGCATGTTCTACTTACTATCACTTAATTGACTTTCAAGTTCATCCAACATATTCATTATAGCATCTAATTTTTTTACTATGCGTTCTTGTTCTTCAACAGGAGGAAGGGGTAACTTCATTTCATTAACTGTTGATGCAGTTACAGCTGAAAATGTTGTACCTGTTGCATTCTCAACCAAATATTCCTCGAATGCTTTAATAAAATAGAAATAATAATCATTGGGCATAGTACCTAAACTCGAAATGGCACACAATCCTCTGCCAATGCATACTTTTCTATCTGTTATATTAATAGCTCCTACCGGTGCTCTAACTGACAATAAAACATCTCCTGGTTGTGCAATTTTCTTAGGAGCTGTTGTATATTTATTACTTTTATTTAGATATTTATCGCTAAAATATATCTTTCCTTGATGAAATTCCATTCCTTCTTTATCATTAACTTTATCTCCACTTGGAGATTGGCCCATATTTAATAAAGCAACATCCCCAAGCCTAACCCATTCCCAGCTTTCTGGTATCTCAAAAGGTTTTTCCTCATCTGTTATCCCTGGAAGTGGTTTCTGTTTCCTTATCTTCCCTTCTTTTACTAGCCTGTCTCTTTCTTTCTTAATCCTCTCTAATAGCACCGATGCTGGTTCATCATTAG
>JAAYKZ010000040.1 GCA_012522165.1 Clostridiales bacterium | reverse complement strand
TTTTCTCCAATATAATACGTTAATTATTATAAAAAACCAAGCAATTTTTATACTATTTAGGTTTTTTCACTGCATGCCCTTCTATAAACACCCAGACTGTCCTGGAACGGGAATCCAAAGGTTGACCATCATAGATTACAACATCTGCGTCTTTGCCTGGTTCCAAGCTTCCTACCCTGTCGGCTATGCCTGTAATCTCAGCTGCATTTATGGTAATAGCCTTTAGGGCCTCCATCTCATCCATACCCTCTCGAACGGCAATAGCAGCACATACGGGCAGATATTTTATAGGAATAACAGGATGATCTGTCATGATGGCTACTTTAATCCCAGCCTTAGAAAGAATGCCAGGAGCTTTAAAGGACATATTCTTAAGTTCCACTTTACTGCGATCGCTTAGCAAAGGCCCTAATATTACCTTGGCATTTTCCTCTAATAGATAGTCAGTAATCCTGTGTCCTTCTGTACAGTGATCTACAGTAATATCTATATCAAATTCCTTAGCGATTCTAATAGCTGTTAAAATATCATCTGCTCTATGGGCATGAGCCTTTATAGGTATTTCCCGGTTTAATACCTTAACCATAATCTCCATCTGTAAATCCCGCTCTGGCAACTTATCTGGGTCTGACTTGCCCTTTTCTAATTTTTTCTTGTACTCCTGGGCTTTTATTAGATTCTGCCTTAGAATAGCAGCTGTAGCCATGCGAGTACTAGGAGATTTATGCTGCCCATTATATACCCGCTTGGGATTTTCACCAAAAGCAACTTTAAGGGCCAAAGGCTCCCTAAATACCATATCATCCACACGTCTTCCATAGGTCTTTAGTGCAGCAAATTGGCCTCCAATTACGTTAGCACTACCGGGACCAGTTACTACAGAGGTGATACCATTTTCTCTGGCTTCACGGAAGCAGTTGTCATCAGGATTAATGCCATCGATTGCCCTTAGTTCTGGCGTCACAGGATTGGTGGCCTCGTTTCCATCAGCTCCTTCAAAGCCTATTCCATCCTCCCACATTCCTATATGGCAATGAGCATCTACTATCCCCGGCATGACCCACATGCCCTGTGCATCAATAACCTGAGCATCTGCCGGCGCCTCAAGATTTTCGCCTACTTCTATAATCTTTTTACCTTCAATAAGTACATCGCCTTTTTCGTATACCTTGTTACTCATGGTAAGAACCTTACCATTCTTAATTAAAATCATCTTATAACCCCCAATTTTTGTTGTTTATCTATAAAAACTAGACATCCTTCATAGTTAAGGATATTCTGTTTCTTTCCACATCTACGCTAAGTACCCTAACCTTGACTATATCTCCAACCTGAACTACATCCATGGGATGTTTTACATAGCTATCTGATAGCTGGGAGATATGTACTAAACCATCCTGATGTACTCCTATGTCCACAAATGCCCCAAAATCTACCACATTTCGGACAGTTCCTGTAAGCACCATATCAGGTTTTAAATCCTTGATATCCATAACGTCTATTCGTAAAATGGGTTGGGGCAGTTCTTCTCTAGGATCCCTTCCAGGCTTTTTTAGTTCCTCAATAATATCCTTTAGGGTTGGAATTCCTATACCCAAAGTTGCAGATAATTCTTCCAGATTCCATCCATCTACTGCCCTTTGTAACTCTTTTATATTGTTAGAAGATATATCCTCCAAAGAATAGCCATTAATCTCCAAAAGTTTAATAGTAGCGTCATAGGACTCTGGATGGACTGCAGTATTGTCCAGTATATTATGTGCTCCCGGTATTCTTAAAAATCCGGCACACTGCTCAAAAGTCTTTGGTCCTAATTTACTGACCTCCAATAGCTGTTTTCGGGAGGTAAACTTCCCTATCTTTTCTCTATAAGCTGTAATATTGCGTGCTACTGTTTTGCTTATCCCTGCTACATATTGAAGCAGGGATGGGGATGCAGTGTTTAAATCTACTCCCACAGTATTGACACAGCTTTCCACCACACCCTGGAGGGTCTCAGCCAATCTCTTTTGATTTACATCGTGCTGGTATTGACCTACCCCAATGGCTTTAGGATCAATTTTCACCAGCTCTGCCAGAGGATCCTGAAGCCTCCGTGCTATAGATACTGCGCTTCTTAGAGCTACATCAAAATCAGGAAACTCTTCACTGCCTAAAGGTGAAGCAGAGTATACAGAAGCTCCCGCTTCGCTGACTATTATATAATAAGTCTCACTATCTATCTCCTTAAGAAGCTCCGCCACTATAATCTCAGTTTCCCTAGAGCCTGTCCCGTTGCCTATTGCTATTATGTCTACATTATATTCGATAACTAAAGCCTTTAAATAATCCTTGGCCTTATCCTTATCATGATCAGGAAGCGTCATATAGACTACTCCAGTATCCAACACCTTACCAGTTTCATCTACCACTGCCACCTTATTTCCAGTTCGATAGCCAGGATCTATTCCCATTACTATCTTTCCTTTTATAGGTGGCTGAAGTAAAAGATTATTAAGGTTTTCTCCAAAAACCTTAATGGCCTGTTCTTCAGCTGTCTCTGTAAGCTGGTTACGAATTTCCCTCTCAATAGATGGGGCAATAAGGCGTTTGTAGGAATCTAAAATTGCCTCCTGCATATAGGGGTATACTATGCTCCCTTTATTGGTTATTACCATGCTTTCAATAAGGTTTACAATTTCCTGTTCATCAACATCAATCTTTACACTAAGAAAGCCTTCCCGCTCTCCCCTGTTGATAGCCAGAATCCTATGAGGCACAATTTTCTTTACAGCCTCACTGTATTCATAATACATTTCATAAACAGACTGCTGCTCTGGGTCCCCTGTCGTTATCAACACTCCCCGTTCAAAGGTATGCTCCCTTATAGCCTTCCTTAAATCGGCATTATCCGATATTGCTTCAGCCACAATATCCATTGCACCCTGGAGGGCCTCCTGGGGGGTATTAACTTCCTTGTCTGGATTTATATATGAAGCAGCTACATCAAGGAAATCTCCATCCATAAGAGTTTGGGCTAGTATTATGTCTGCCAAGGGTTCTAGGCCCTTTTCTTTTGCAATGGTGGCACGGGTTCGTCTTTTTGGCCTAAAAGGCCTATATATATCATCAAGCTCAGTCATGGTGCTGGCCTTTTGTATTTTTTCCACCAATTCATCACTTAGCTTGCCCTGTTCATCTATAAGCCTGATAATTTCCTCTCGTCTAGCCTTTATATTACGTAGATATACCAGGCGATCATAAAGTTTGCGCAGAACTGTGTCATCTAGTCCGCCTGTAACTTCTTTCCTGTATCTGGCAATAAAGGGAATTGTATTACCTCCATCTATAAGAGCAACGGTATTTTCCACCTGTTTTTCCCTTATCTCTAGCTCTTTTGCTAACTCTGCTATAATATCCTTCACTAATCCATTCCTCCAAAATTAATAGTTAAACCAACTTCTATATATGGTTAGCATAATTTTCAAAACATCAGCCTCATGGCTGAGTTGACTCTTCATAATCCTTGGCCAAATAATCCTTCTTAATAGTAAAAAAGCCTATAACAGAAATAATAAGGGCACTAAGAGCGTCCACAATTATATCCTTCATAGTATCTGCCAA
>JAAYKZ010000383.1 GCA_012522165.1 Clostridiales bacterium | reverse complement strand
CTGGTTGAAACAAATATCTCTGAAAACTTACCTTCACCGTCTATCAAGGTAGTTAATGACCAATTGGCTATGGACCAGAATAATACAGGTACTATAACATACACGATTTTCATCAGGCTGTTGAATTCTTTGGGATTATTATAATTGACCAAGAATCCATTATACTGGTCTTGTAACATCCTAGTAAGGCACAATAGTGCTAGGATAATAAATGCAATAATAAGATTGGTTTTCATATCCCTTCTATATTTGAGCTCCCAGTACTCATCATATGGGTGGAATATAAGTCTTAAAGGATATCGTATAACCTCTTTATTAAATAGGGAGATCTTCTTTATTCTGCTAAACACATATTTTTTCAATAGGGGATAACACAGGGCCAATAGGCAAATAATGGTCATAACCAATGGGAAAATTTTTCTTAGCTTCTCCCGTCGATAAAGGACGTAGGCTTTTGAATATTGCTTTCTATCATTACTTTCCTTAAAATATTTGACAGCCTCTTCATAGTCTTCCGATCTGATCAAGGACTTACCTATTCCTCCATATGCAAGCTCAAGGTTGGCATTTAGCTTTACCGCTTTATCAAACATGGCGCTAGCTTTTTCCTGTTCTCCATTATAGTAGCTTCTAATGGCCTCATTTATGGTTTTGCCATATTCAGTAGGCTTAAATATGGTAATCTCACCAAGAATTTTATCCAGTACCAAAAAATTGTCTCCTATACGGTCTATAGCAATGGGAGTATGGAATTCTCCCAATCTGTTTCCTATTCCGCCAAATACATATAGGAGGTAGCCATCCCCATTATAGGTAAAAATACGCCCTCTTTTACCATCCAGCACAGAATACACTTCACAGTCTGCAACTGTAACATCCATCAACTTTGAGGGGCCGTCCTCGTAGTAATAAATAATGTCCCCTACAGGTGATATATACCCGTCTCTTCTCAAAATATCTATTCCCTGTGCATTTAATCTTTTAACGTCTTCATCGGTTTGACCCGTGGTTACAGCGTATATAAAACCATCCTCATCGATATCTAGATTAGCAAATTCTGTTGGCACAAACTGAACCAAAGCGGCACGTTGCTGTCTTGTTGACAAAAGCTTCCATATGTATTCAATTGGGTCTACTTGAACTTTGTTGGCTCCTATAAAAGTAGTAAACATACCATCGGCACTAAATTCCATAAAACCATCAAAAACCCCAAGGGCCATAACATATATTCTTCCTGCATTGTCTACTACAAGCTTTGAAGGTTGAAATTCAAATTTATCCGATAATAACTCAGACTCGGGAGAATCAACAATCTTAACTAGATTGATATTTTGATCCAAATGCACAACCCTTTGGTTGCCAGTATCTGCAACATATATATCTCCTTGGTCGGTTACAAAAATACCTTGAGGATTAGAAAAACCATCCCTTTCACCATTGTTATTGAATGAATCAATGATATTAATAAGCTCAAAATTGGAATCCGTTACTACAATACGGTTATTCCCTGAATCCACAATGTATACCTGCTCATCATTTACAACAAATATGTCATTTGGCTCTCTTAAAGATCCAACACCTAATAGTTTCCCATCTATAATGGTCTCCACATTATAAGGAGCAGGCGATGCTACTGCATCTCCCCAGTAAGAATAATTATAAGTTGGTGCATAATCTTCAGCATAAATAATGCTGCTATATCCTGTAAATGTATACAACATCAATAATACAAATACAATACATAGTTTAAATCTATAATTTCTGACTAGCTTTTCAGCCATACCTCACCGCCCCCTTCTAGTCTTTAATTCCAGAAGATGCCATGGTTTCAAT
>JAAYKZ010000382.1 GCA_012522165.1 Clostridiales bacterium | reverse complement strand
ATTCCTCCTATACCACTAATTTTTCTTTACTTCATATGCATAGACCATAAGTTTCCTTATATTATGTAATCTAATGAATTAACCCGAATTTATGCACCTGTACCTTAAATAATATCATTTAACAGGTGATATGTCCATTATTTTCATGGCCTAGATTGTCATAAAACAATTATTTAAATTTTGAAAAAATTTTTATCGTTTTATGTTTAAAATCTTTCTAATGGGTTAATATAATAACGTAAGTTACCCAAACCCCCAAACCCCTTACATAAAGAGCCGCGATTTATTCCCGCGGTTCTTTTTTTATATATATCCTTCTTTGGCTCTCCCTTTTTTCACAAGTAATTTACAATATCTACAAGTCTATCTACAATAATATCTGGCTTAACATCAGACTTTTCAACATCCTCTAGTTTTGTCTCACCTGATAGCACTAGAATACTGGTAACGCCATGATTAACTCCAATAGCAATGTCGGTATATAACCTATCCCCCACAAAAATAACCTCATCCTTAGTACAATTCAAATGGTCTAAAACAAACTCTAAGGTTTCAGTATAGGGTTTACCTAGGTATTTGGGTGTAACTCCTGTAGATGCAGTAATAAAAGCACAAATAGCTCCACAATCAGGAATAAAACCATCCTCAGTAGGACAATTAAAGTCAGGATGAGTGGCTATAAAAGCTGCCCCGTTTCGTATAAAGGTACATGCTTTGGTGAGTTTTTCATATGTAACAGTAGTATCAAACCCTGCTACCACCAAATCTGGATTATCCTCAACCAGGTTTATCCCATCCTTTATAAACTGTTCTTCTAGTGCTGGCGTCCCTAATAAATAAACTCTAGGATTTCCATAGTGTTTTTTTAGATAATGAGTTGTAACCATACCAGAAGTTATTATCTTATCGCTTCCTATAGGACATCCCATTCTTTTTAGCTTATTTATATATACCTGTGGACTTTGGGAGGAATTGTTGGTAAAGAAAAGAAAGTCATGGCCTGCCTCCTTTAACTTATCCAGAAATTCTAATGAACCCTCCAGCAATCTATTGCCTAGATAAAAGGTTCCATCCATATCCAGGATAAAGTTCTTTTTGCCCTCAAACATTTGCTGTTTCTTCAAATGTAGCTCTCCTTCCTTTATATATTCACACGCTATACCTGATCCAGTTAATTAATAATATTTGCTGGCTATATATTCCGCCACTTCTTCCAGCAGACCAAGATCATCCAATAATTGCATAACACCATAACGATTACGTATTTCTTTTGATACTATCAAACTATCCTTGAACATTTGCCTATCTATACCTAATTCCTTGGGGTTGTATATGGCGCCTATATCCTTTAATAACTCCCTTAACTGGTGGGCTGATGGAAGAGTGGAATAGCAGCTCTGCTTTATATCTTCCCATTTATTAGCCACAAGATCCATCCTGGCCTCTCGCTCTTTAGTATCCACAAGCAAACTTTCTTCCTTAAGGCGGAAAATTTGATCTGCCATATCGCCATAGCATTTCTTTATTCTATTAATCCATCTATCTTTATCAAACTCTTTATACCTTCCTGACTTTCGTATAACTTCTATATCCTTACTAAACAGGTAGTCATAGGCCTCCAGGACCGCTAAGGTAGCTACTCCTACTTTATTGCCATGAACCCATTTTGTGTGAACATTATCCTGCAAAAATTTCATCTCTATATAATGGGCGATCTGGTGTTCTGATCCTGATGCTGGCCTTGAATGCCCAGCAAGACCTATGCATAAACCGGAAAGTATTAGGCCCTCCATAATAGCCTGAACTGTCTCTTCAGCTCTGCTAGAAAGTTTAGGGGCTACATCCATACATCTTTTTACAGCATCTTCTACTAGATTTGATATATTATCGCAATAGGGCTCATTACCCTCTAACCCCAGTATCTTAGACATTCTCCAATCAGCCAGACCAGTATACTTACCCAGTACATCGCCTAAACCTGCATGTAACATGTGCATAGGGGCATCCTTCATAATTTGGGTATCTCCTATAATAGCTATTGGATATACAGCTTTGAATGTGCTCTTGACCCCGTTTCTAATTAGAGGAGAAACTACAGATGCATAACCGTCCATGGAAGGTGCTGTAGCGACAATAGCATAAGGAATCTTGGTCCTTGCACTAACATATCTAGTTATATCATTAAGAGTTCCTGATCCTACAGTAAGCATTAAGGATATATCATCTTCTAATTCCATCAATAATGCCCCTAGAGATCTTGCACCAGCCACCACGTCATCATACTGATAAATGAATATTCTAAGGATAAACTCCTTAGAAAGTACATCTATAACTTGCTGCCCAGCCACTTTATAGGTGTTTTTATCCGCTATTAATAATATCTTTTTACCCTTGTACTGAGATAAAATTTCCGGAAGATTTTTTAGTATTCCAGAGCCTATGGAAATATTATCTATATTCACCTTATGATGATGACCACAGGAGCATTTAAAGTCTAACTTTGCCAGTTGTTCTATGGGCTGTTCCCTTAAGTTTAACATAAATTCTCCTCCTTTATTTCATTTCAAAGAACATCACTTTTATCATATTAAAAAACCATGAGAACACAGGGGATCCTGTATTCCCATGGCTCTCCGCTCTCCTGCCAATACGTTTT
>JAAYKZ010000381.1 GCA_012522165.1 Clostridiales bacterium | reverse complement strand
GTATAATATTAAATGTATATCTTTTTATTCAATGTTTACTCAATATAATAACCTAGTTATATGATATTGCCAACAGAGTTGGGTAATACTTTATGATACTGCTAGTGTAGTTGGATAGTGAAAGGAGAAACTTGTTTGAACAATTTTTCAGTTTATGAGGACAAAATATATGATGATATAGATGAAGTAATAGAAATATTATCTAGAAAGGATGGTTCTTCAAGACCACCTGCTTTTTTATGGAGCAAGGTGAGCTATAAGGTACACCGTCAATTACTAGAGAAAATAGCTGAAGAGTTAAATTTGCCTAATCCTAGATTTATCGCATCTAAAGATCTGGAAAAACATCGCTATAAATTCTTAAACAATACCCCCTTAAATGGGCTTTATTCCTATTACAAAAATGGTTTTCCTAGGAAAAAGGGAGTTCATATAATAACCAATGTCTGCAACCAACTTGGTATACCTCAAGTTAGTGTTGATGAATGGATAGAATTCATTGGGAAAAATAATATTTTTTCATGGAAAAACGTCCCTAAGGCTGCAAGACGCGAAATACTCCTCAAAGCATGTGATGAGCTACATTATTCTCACCCAATTTTCTTCAAAAATGAGGACTTCTCCGTTAAGTTTGAGTTTTTAAATGGGCGAACCCTAACAGGGTTTTATAATTATTATAAGAATAAATACGATGATATTCGTGGTAGCGTTATCATAAATATGTGTCATGACTTAGATATTGAAATAACGCAGGATGATTGGATCTCATATATTACCGATTCATCAATCAGTATATTCTGGGATGTTATTCCCCATGATATAATCCGGGATATACTATTTAAGGCTGCTAAATATCTGGGTTATGATAACCCAAGGATGATGTCAACTGATGATTTAAAAGTGGGTATTCCTTTCCTAAAGGGAATGAGCCTTTATAGCTTTGCTTCCCGATTTTTTGGTTTAAATCGTGGAGGGGTACGCAGTATTGACTATATATGTGATGTATATGGCGTTCCTCAGCTCAGTTATGAGGAATGGCTAAATGTTATTTCTTATCAAAAAAATTTTAAATGGGAAGCAATCCCTGTAGCCTATATTGGTCGTATTTTGCAGGAAAAAGCTAGGGAAATGGATAAGAGCAATCCCCGCTTGCTGAAGCATGAAGATTTAAATACACCCACTAGCTTTATTAATAATAAGACTTTAAGTGGTTTGCATGCTGCCTACTCCCAGAAGGCTGCAAAGGCAGGTATGGACACTATAACCTACCTATGTGGTATTTGCGGTATAGCGCCTTTGTCTGTAAAAGAATGGTATGGTTTGTTAAGGGAGCCTGATACGAAAATCCCTTGGGAATCTATACCCAAAGATATTAAAAAAAGCGTAGTTTTAGCCGCTGCTAGGGAATTAGGTTTATCTAGCCCAAGATTGATGGGGTATAAGGACTTTTGTAATACTAGGTTCAACTTTCTAAACAATAAAACTTTAGGGGGACTATATTACAACTATAGCTCAAAACTTGAAGATGAAGATACGCCTGTGGTGCAATTTATTTGTGATGATCTAGATATTGATAAGTTGACTATAAACCAATGGATAGATATGATAGCAAATTCTAATATTTGTCATTGGGAAAGCGTTCCTATTAAAGTTCAGCGAGAAATAGTGATAAGAGCAGCTGTTGAGATAGGCGTATTTCATCCTCGCTTGATGGGAGCAAAGGAGTTTGATTCTGAAAAACTAAAATTTTTAAATGGCAAAACCTTAGCAGGGCTGTACTACCATTATAGTGCCAAAATAAAAGATGATAATACAAAAATCACTGACCTTATCTTTGACACCTTAAATATACCCCAAATTGATATTAATCCTAAGACCGGTCGCCTAACCACCATTGATAGCGTCGAGCATAGAAAATACTTCGATAGCAGGGCCAATATAAAGGAGTTTTTTAATACCTACTTGAAGCATTTTGACTTAAAAAGCCTTTGCAGAAAGCATGTAATGCTTAAAAACGCAAGGCAAGCGGGTATTTATCGTAAAGGCCTGGTTACAGTGCTGGCTCCTTTAAATCGAAAAGAATACGTAGATTTTGTCTTTGATATATTGAAAAATACTCCTAGAGATAGATTTGGACTTCGAAAACCTAGAGGATGGGGAGACTATCGTCTGATGAAATCCGATCTATATAGGCTGGCAGAGCTAGAAGAGCCAGAAGAGCAGGAGGAAGAATGGAAAATTGAGCTGGCCAATCTTGATTTGCTGGATATCAAAGATAAAGAGGAGGTCCTCAATGATCTAAAGATATATATGGATATCCTTGATATCAAGATTAAGAAGTTCCATGAAATCCAATGTGAATATCTGGTATTCTACAAAAATTCATATATCTTTAGTATACCTATATCCTTCTTCCCTGGTGAAATACTAACCTCCAACAATGGTTGGGAGTTTGAAGTTGTGGAATGTCGTGAAAAAAAGGCTAATGATGGCTATATAGTAGAGTTGAAAGCTCTAAATGATCTTTCTGAAGATCAAGTTGCTAAAATATCCACTCTGGCGCGCGACTCAAACAGCACTATACTCTTATCCTATTTGGAAAGAATAGTCAATGATATAAAAAATGATAGTCTTTCTCCATTGCTTGCTATAGCCTTAGGTCTAAAAAAAGAAAAACAGTTACAGCCAGAAGATATAAAGATGTTGCCTAATAATGCTTACTACAATAAAGATCTGGTACACAATGTAGCCCAAAAACAAGCTGTAGCTTTGGTTCGAAATATGGATGGAGTCAATAATGCCTTGACCATTGTTCAAGGGCCTCCAGGTACGGGAAAAACTACCCTAATTAAAGAGATAGCTCTACAATACTATCATGAAGGTAAGGATGTTTTGATTCTTGCTAAAACTAATATAGCTGTAGATAATATTTTGGAAAAGCTAATAGAAGATAATGTAAGGGCATTGAGGACTGGAAACAACATTGAGGCAAAATCAGATTTGCCCTATGCCTATACTGTTTCTACTTCTAACCCAGCTTATACTTCCTTATTGTCTGGTAAAAATAGTATTGTTCTAGGGACTCCCTTTGGTTTTTATCTTGATAGAAATTATTCAAAGAATCACTTTGATATCCTTATCATTGATGAGGCTTCACAAATGGATGTACCAGAAACCCTGTTTAGCTTGCAGTTTTCCGACAAGTGTGTGATAATCGGGGATCATATGCAAATCCCTCCTTTTCCAATACAAAATGAGATACTCTTAGAATATGATCCTTATATCGATCTAAATACTAGGGATAAGTTGCAAAGAAGTATGTTTGAAAATTTAATAACTGACACAAATAGATATAATAGCGTTTTCCTAGATATAAACTACCGTACACGGGATCCTCATATGGTTTCCTTTATATCTGATTTGATATACGATGGAAGGTTATCCACTAATTTGGATTCGGAATACTATAAACTTGCCCCTGCCCAGCGCAAGAAGAAATTTCCTTCCAATCCTATTGAAATTATCGATACTTCCAGGTTTTTAGATCCTAAAGAAAGAATGGAAACCGAAGTTAACTCTACCTACTATAATATGGCTGAGGCCATGCTATCTGTTAAAAAAGTAATGGATCTAATTAAAGAAGGAGAAAAATTAAGCGATGTCTGCATAATAACCCCCTATAAGGCTCATGCAGAAAAACTTAAAGAGATATTCGAGGAGCAAGCCCATTATTTTTATAATATGAATCAGGATATTAAAAGCTTTATAGAACAAAATATATATACCATAGACTCCTTCCAAGGTAGAGAACAAGAAAATGTAATAATAAATTGGGTGCGCAGCAACTATACCTCTCCTGGAGCCACTACTAGAACAGGATTTTTAAAGGATTATCGCCGTACCAATGTAGCCCTGTCCCGTGGTAGAAAAAGATTAATATTAATAGGAGATTTTGAAACCTTAACAAAGTCCGAAAACATGAAAGTACAGTATATATTCAGTAAAATAAAAAACACCGAAACGGAAGAAAAAATCGTTATATAGAATCAATCCTTTTATTGTGGATATACTATAGGTATAAACAATAAATAGGAGTTGGTGTGATGGATCGATTATCCCTAATTCTTGTAATAATTGGTGCACTAAATTGGGGGCTAATCGGATTGTTTCAATTTGACCTAGTAGCCTCCTTATTTGGTGGACAAGACGCCATACTTAGCAGAATAATCTATTCCCTTGTAGGCTTGGCAGGCTTATATGCTATCACCCTATTATTTAGGGATAGGGAAAGAGTTACTTAAACTACCTTGATCAAAAAGCTGCTAGATCTTTTTATCTAGCAGCTTTTTGTTATTATGTTATATATAAAGTTTTGATTTTAGATTCTAGCTAAAGGCAGACCAGGCACTGCGTTTAAGGCTAAATCGGAAATATCCCCTTTCATAAGCCTGTAATATCCTGCACAGGCGATCATGGCTCCATTATCAGTACAAAGGAGTGGACTGGGATAAAATAATTCTATCCCTCTCTCTTGGCAGCTTTGCCCTAGCTGCGCTCTCAAGGCTGAATTAGCAGCCACCCCTCCTGCCAATACCACCTTTTTAGCCTTAATATCCTCAGCAGCTTTTATGGTCTTATTCACTAATACTTCTACAACCGCCTGTTGGAAACTAGCCGCTATATCCTCCACTCGATATTCTTGTCCCCGCTGATCCAAATTATGAAGATAGTTTATTACAGCAGTCTTTAGACCACTAAAACTAAAATTGTAATGAGGCTCTTTAATATTAGGTCTAGGAAACTCTACAAAGTTTGCATCGCCCTCTTTGGCCAGCTTATCTATTATAGGGCCTCCTGGATAACCTAAGCCTAAGGTTCTAGCAATCTTATCATATGCCTCCCCTGCAGCGTCGTCTAAGGTTTGGCCTAATATCTCATACTGGCCATAATCCTTAACCCAAATCAGATGGCTATGACCTCCAGATACCACCAAGCTTATAAAAGGAGGCGCCAATTCCTGATGGGCTATGTAATTAGCACTTATATGCCCTTCAATATGATGCACCCCTATCAAGGGAATATTTAGGCCATAGGCAAGAGCCTTGGCAGTAGCCACACCCACCAATAGGGCTCCCACTAACCCCGGACCATTTGTTACTGCCACAGCATCCAGATCCTTTAAAGTAATTCCCCCTTGATCTAAAGTTTCATCAATTAAGGGATTAATGACTTCGATGTGTTTACGGGAAGCTATTTCAGGCACTACTCCCCCATACTTTTTGTGTAGTTCAATCTGGGAAGCTATCTTATGCCCTAATACTTCCCTCCCATTTCTTACAACAGCAGCTGATGTCTCATCACAGGAGGTCTCAATACCCAGTATTATTACTTCATCTTTACCCTTTATGTGCTCAACTTTCTTCTTCATATCACTAAAGTATGTCATATTTTCACCTTTTCATATATAGCTTTTTACCTATTTTATCTATTACCTTTTCTAAATTTGGCTGATTTAAATAGGACTATCCCTGAACATATAGCTAAAAAAGCTAAAACTAAGCCAAAAATACTTAGAATCCTAATAACTGTATCATAAAAGAATGGTTCCGGTACCATCTGAATTAAAATGTCAGTTTCTGGATTGAGAATCCATAAATCATTGCTAAAAGCAATATAATGAAAACCATTCCATGCTGCAGTAAAATCTATAGATATTAGAATGAGTAATACTATAACCAATATTCCAAGTATAGCTAGCATGGTTAAGTATGAAATACTTAAAACTCTTAAAGTTTCTTTACCCTTGTACCATACTAAAAAAGCTACAAGAAGGCCAAAGCCTCCAAAGGAAATCCATCTAAGCCTAAAGCCCAAGGTAAACAAGTTTTTTACATCTATCATATGGTCTATCTCTCTTTGGTTAAATACCTGTCGCTCTTGTCCATGAACTACAGCTGATATATTTAAATCCTCTCGCCTATCCTTTATATAATTAAGTAGCTCCTTGGTGGTATTTAAAAGCTCTTGATGACTCATTCCCGTAGATTGGGAAATATTAAGTTTCTTATATTCCCTATCATAGAAATCCATATCAAATGCTACCCACATAATTGAGCTAATAAAAAGCCCGATTATTATTAGAAAAACAGCCATGATACCCAAAAAGAATGATATAATACCTGAGCGGTTCCTAGTCAAGTCTATACCCCCACTATTCTTAAGTATATTTGCCCCTCCACATAATAAGAGCATCTTCCCCATTATCTCCATAATATCCTTTTCGAACTCCAACACTTACAAAACCTAGCTTTTTATACAGGTTTTGGGCAATTACATTAGATACCCTCACCTCCAAGGTCATACCATCCACCCTAAGGCGGGAAGCAGTCCCAATTAGAGCCTTCATTAAGGCTTCCCCAACTCCCTTACCCCTATAGTCGGGATGTACCGCTATGTTGGTTATATGGGCTTCATCCAATATAATCCACATGCCACCGTAGCCTATTACCTTACCTTCTAATTCTGCCACCACATATCGGGCACAATGATTTCTCTCTATTTCAGCTCTAAAGGCTTCACGTGACCAAGGAGTTGAAAAACAAAGCTTTTCAATGCTAAGCACTTCATCAATATCTTCCACTTTCATAGGGCGAATCCAAAGACCATCCATAGTTAGCCTCTCCCTAACCCTTCTTAGAAAATTTCTGTTCAGCTTGTGATTTTCTTAAATAAAAGGGTACTACTTCTGTATACTTTTGTGCCCCTTCTGCCTTATATTTATCCAGTGCTAGGCAAGCTATGGAAGAGGCCCTTTGAGTAAGGAGATTTACAGGAGCCATTATGCCCTTGTCTCCCATTTCATTTTTTATCAAATCCCAGTATGCTGGTACTCCATCTCCATTGAACATAACTGGTTCATCAAAAGTGTTTAGTTTTTGTACCAACTCAATGACAGGAATAGCCATAAATTCATCTAAGCGCTGTAGCTTGCCATTTGATCGATATATGGAGGTATATACCTGTTCTCTTCTAGCATTCATAATAGGACAAATTAGGCCTTGTCTAGACAGTAGATTATATGCTAGTCCATCAAGGGTGGGCACTCCAATGACAGGCTTATCTATGGCCTGGGCCAAGCCCTTGACTGTAGCCAATCCTATCCTAAGGCCAGTAAAGGAACCAGGCCCCTTTGAAGCTGCAAAAATATCTATATCGGAAATTTTTATATCAAGGCCGTATAACAACTGCTCTACTAGGGGCATTAAATGCTGAGAATGAGTTTTTTCGTGATCTAAGAAATACTCACCTATAAGCCTACCCTCTCTAACTACGGCTACTGCTGCTACCATTCCAGAAGATTCAACTGCTAATATATTCATAAGTCCATCAAATCCTTTGCTAATTTCTTATAATCTTCACCTACAGGAAAGATTCGAATAATTCGCTCATCTCCCTCATGTTCAGGATTTTTTTCTATCTTAATCTCTAAATATTCATCAGGCCCCAGATCCTCCATCCTCTCAGGCCATTCCACCACTGACACTCCTTGACCATAAAAAAACTCTTCATAACCCAGGTCATACATCTCTTCGGCGTCTGTTAGGCGGTATATATCAAAATGGCATAAAGGCAATCTGCCATGATATTGATGAAGCAAGGTGTATGTAGGGCTAGTAATAGGCTCCTCTATGCCCAGGCCTCGGGCTATGCCCCGGGTTAGAACAGTCTTGCCTGTTCCCAAATCCCCTTTTAATAGAATAATCATGCCCGGCCAAGCAAGCCTGCC
>JAAYKZ010000380.1 GCA_012522165.1 Clostridiales bacterium | reverse complement strand
GCATTTATCAGTTTCTTTTAAATACTTCTCAATAGTATGAAGAAATACTGCTAAGTCAATATCTCGAGAGTTATAATACTTGAGCACAGTTAAAATGTTATTTATAGATGTTTTTACTATCTCTTTTGCTATGATCATTCTCTTATTAGGGTCAAGATAATGCTCTGCTTGTTTAAGCAGTACATATCCCGAGTTTAAGTGCTCTCTCGGATAGAATGTACCGCTGTAATAACCGTAATAGTTGAAGAAATGTATGCAAATTTCTTGTTGAACGGCGAAAATCTAGGAGTGCTTATTTACATTGACCTCTCCAAATATCCAGATATTATCTGTCTGTTCTACAGGTATATATTTCTTCTTTCCGTCCCCTTCAAAATAAAGGGTATTATCCTTTCTTTTCAGTTCACCGTTGCTAAAGATATAAATATCTTTTTTCATTATCCTATACCTCTTCACTATACACAATACATATAATTATGCATAGCAATACTCCCGGTAGCCACACCTTCTCCAGAAATTATTCTTTTTTACTGGTGGAGCGTGTTCTTTAGCTATAATCCGTTGTATTTCGGCAATTGCCTCGTTTAAATCAATTCTTGACTGATCATCCAATATAACTTCTACTCGTTTTCTCTCTTCAGGATATAGGAGCAATCCTTGCGCTTCTATTCCTGCATCCCTTAATACAGACAGGTAATAAAGCAGTTGATACTTTGAAGCGGTTTGGTATCTTGATGATTTTTTTGTTTCTCCAATGATCACCTTATTACCATCTTGCATAAACACATCAAATTTTACATTTCCAAACTGGATCTCTTTTTTATTTCTTTTATAAGTGATTTCGTGGATAAATCTTCCAATTTCGATATTAGTGTCATGCTGATCTGGGATTATCTGGTGATGCATTAACCATACTTCTCTCTTACAGATATGGTAATACCAAATAAGCGTACCTGTCACTTCCAGATTGGATCACCACCATCATTGTTTTAAAAAGTTATACAGAAAAAATAACTATGCATGATATCTATTGGTTATCCTAATCTCACACACCCGAAACCTTGGGAATTCTTGCAGCCAAGGCCAGCATCCACCCCTACTTGAATAAGCTCCTTTGGGCCAGTAATCTGAAGTCTGCAAGTATAACCTTTGATAATAAATTCTTTATACTTCACTATATGCTGCCTGGGTGTCTGTAATGGCCGAATGACAATTTCACCGGCGGGAGGTTCTTCATTAATATACGCCCTGTATTTTTTCCTAAGGTTTTCTGCCACTATCCTTCGAAAATCTTCTTCTCCGGGCTGGAAAAAACATGTGTACTTTCTGCCGTCGGTCCTTAAAAGCGTACTGTGCGCAACTATAGGCGAAAGAGCGTATAAGATAACGTTTTCTGAGTTTACAGTTTGATTATCGATTTTAATGCTAGCTACATCTAGCATATTAGATCCCATTCGAATAGTCTTTTTAAATATGCCGTTGGCAAATGATTCACAGAAGTCAGTCAATGGTGAAGAAATCTCTATAGTAATCTTATCCATAAAGACAAAATGATCTGGTATGGAT
>JAAYKZ010000379.1 GCA_012522165.1 Clostridiales bacterium | reverse complement strand
TCTATGGTTTTTTATTATATTTTGATTCATAAGGATAGTTATGAAGGGATCATCTAGGTTCTCTGGTACAACAAAATTTTGTATAGGTATTTTGGATGATTCATTAACAGAGCTTAAAAACTCCTCAAGGGTTCTTTTTGCTGGATTGTTTATCATGAAAAATAAGATTACCACAACTAGTAATGATAGGACAAAAATTAAGTATAAAAATGGTGTTTTGAATAATTTCATTTTGACTATCACTCCAGGAATATATTCCAATTAATCTAATAATACCATATATTATGCTCACTGGATAATATGATATTAATTTTTATTTAAGTATGGAGATGAATTTGATTTCGTGGTAGAATAATAACTAAGAAAAGGGGTGGGGAGATTTGAAAAAGCTTATTGTGTTAGCATTATCTATCATAGTATTAATTTCTACTTTAGGAGTATCTCAATCTTTGGCTAATGAGGATATATCGGATTCATGGAAAATTCATTCTTATACGTCAACAGCCCATGTGAATTCCGACGGTTCGGTGTCAATAGAGGAATATATTACATACAAGTTTAATAAAAACTTTTCAGGTACCATAAGGTAAAATATAGATGCTTTTGTTGCGTCCTCAATAGATAATATGAGCGTATATAATGTTGTGGAAACAAATGAGGAAGATATTAAAAAATCTAAACTGGAGCAGATTGAATCGGACTCCTATGAGTTTATTTATGATGAGGAATATGGTATTGTTAATGCAATTGATATATCCATAGATACAGAAGAAAAGCAAAAAACTCTAGTATATAAATATACCTTATATGATTTAGTTGGAATATATAAGGACATGGCATTACTAGATTGGTCCTTTATTAGCCGAGAAGATGGTTTATGTCTTGGAGAGATTTCTATAAGTGTCCACATTCCCAAAGGAGGAGATGTGGAACTAACACAATCTTTTTTACAAGGGGTCCTTTATAGTCAACAGTTTAAGGATGGAAATACTGTTCAATATGATGCTAGTCTAATGACCGGGGATGAGGATTTAAGGCTAATATTGCTGCTTCCAAATTCCATGGTTCCTGAAGGAAGAAAGATAATAGAAAATGAGATTGCAGACGAAGTATTAGCAGATATGCAAGAGTATGAGGAAAAAATTGGACAAGCTCGCCAAGCCTATGAAAGGCGCCAATTAACTATCTGGCTGAGCACTATTGTTGCATGTGCATCTATTGCTATTGTGTTTGTTTTTCTTTTTATAAAGTATGATAAGGATCCAAAAACAGGCATTGATAAAAAACATGTTAATGAAATACCAGCTAATTACTATACTCCAGCGGAATTAGGAGTATTTATGAATAAAGGTAAGGTAAGAGAAGATTATATTATTGCTACCCTTATTGATTTGGTAAATAAAGGTTATCTAAATGCTAAGCCATGGGAAGAGGGAGGTTTCCTTCTCTCTCAGAATCCAGATGTTGAAACAAAGGATTTAAAAGCTCATGAAGAATATTTATTAGTATGGCTTTTTGAGGATTTTGGTCATGGTTCTACCAATGTATCCACTAATGATTTTGAAGCATGGCTTAAAGATGAAAGTAATAAACAACGCTACAAATATAAGTACAATACATGGAAGAAGTTAGTCCTAGAACAAGCTGAAAAATGGAATTTCTTCGAAAATGTTCAAAAAGCTAAACTATATTGCTTACTGTTTGGGCTTTTAGCTGCAATTCCAGGAGTTATACTGTGTACCATGGGAGAAATGATAAGAGGCTTGTCAGTTATAGTGTTAGCCTTGCTACTTGCTATATATTCTCTATTTATTTGCAAACGTACACAGTTTGGAGCCATTAATAATGCTTTGTGGACTGGATTTAAAAACTATTTAAAAAATCCCCTTCAATCTGATTTGGTTAAGCCAAAACTAGATGTGTGGGATAGATTTTTAGCCTATAGTATCCCTATAAACAGGGCCAAAGATATAATAGAACAGATTCCAGAAGTGTACGGACATGATAGTTTACGAACAGAAAGACTTCTTTTCCTTAACAGTGATAATTTAGAGAAGACCCGCAATTGGTTAGATTCAATGCAAAAGGTTGATGGATTTTGGAATAAGTTGTTAGACATTTTTAGCCTTCCACAGTTAAAAAATATCACTATAATAAGCAAAAAAGGATGAGAGAAAAACTTCTCTCATCTTTTTTATCATTAATTGTGCCATTTTATTAGTTTTTTCTCTAACCAAGTGGTAAACTGATACATTAAAGCAGCTGCAATGGAAAGTATAAAGACGCTGGTCATAACTAGGTCAAGCTTAAATACCTGCCCACCGTATACAATTAAGTGACCTAATCCTGCTTTTGAAACCAGAAACTCTCCAACTATTACTCCTACCCAAGACATACCAACGTTGATTTTAAGAGCAGCTATAATGGTAGGAATGCTAGCAGGAAGGATAACTTTTTTTAGGATTTGCAGCTTGGTTGCACCAAAAGTCTTAAGCAACTTAATTTTGTCAGGACTGACATCCAAAAAACCATTAAGTACTGTTATGATAGTGACAATAAGGGAAACTAATAGGGCCATAGTTATAATAGCGAAGGGTCCTGCACCTATCCATACTATGATAATAGGGCCCAAAGCGACCTTTGGTAAACTATTTAATACCACTAGGTAGGGGTCAGCTACTTTAGCAATAAAATCTGACCACCACAGTACTATAGCAATAGCTGTACCTAATGCAGTACCTAAGATAAAACCTACTATGGTTTCTATAATGCTTATGGAGATATGCATCCAAAGTGTACCTTCTTCATGTAAATTTACTAATGTATTAACTATTCTAGTTGGCTGACTGGTAATAAAAGCATCAATTATTTTAAATCTGGCTGCCAACTCCCATAGGATAATAAATAGAATTAAAATACTGATTTGTGTAAGGCGAATAAACAGTTTTTTTCTTTTAATCTTAGCAATGTACATAGCATGCTCTTTGGATGCTGCTTTGATTTTATTTCTATTGAACATGTACTTCCAACTCCTTCCATATGGTGTTAAAGTACTCTCTGAATTCAGGTGCTTGGCGACGACTTATAGGATTATCTTTTTCACAGGTAAGTCGGATTTCATGGATGGACTTTATGGTAGCAGGTCTTTTAGTTAAAACTATAACCTTATCAGACATACTGATTGCCTCAGATATGTCATGAGTTACCAGCAGTGCAGTTTTACCTTCCTTTCGAATGATTGTACTCACTTCGTCGGATATGGCTAATCTTGTCTGGTAATCTAAAGCTGAAAAAGGTTCATCAAGCAATAACATTTTAGGATCCACAGCTAAGGTACGTATTAGAGCAGCCCGTTGCCTCATGCCTCCTGAAAGTTGATCTGGGTAGTGGTTTTTAAATTCTCCCAAGCCATAGGTTTCTAGAAGTCTTTCTGCTTTTGCTCTAGATTCTTGATTGACCTTACCGTGGATCTCAAGACCTAACAATACATTTTGCAATATGGTACGCCACTCAAATAGATGATCCTGCTGTAACATGTATCCCACATCAGTAGAAGGTCCTTCTACTAATTTTCCATCTACTAGAACTTGCCCTTTGGTGGGTTTAATGAGTCCTGCAATTAGGGAAAGTATAGTAGTTTTACCACAACCACTGGGTCCAACAATTCCAATAAACTCCCCTTCTTTAACTGATAAGGATATATCATTAACCGCAGGGGTTTCACCTTCTAAGCTGTAATATTTTAAAGATACATTTTTTAGACTTACCACTTCTTTTCTATTCATATATTCAGTCCTCCTTGTATGAATAAATATATAGATATAAGGATTTTAGAGTTTTTGTTCATAATTCATTATATTCTTTGGCATATGATTTGTTAAAATAAAAAGCCCCCAAGGGGGCCTGTATAGTTGGGTTTGTTATGCTATTTAGTTGCCTTCTCTGCAAACTCATTGTTTACTAATTCATCATAAGATGCTCTCTTATCAAGTTCACCAGCCATTTCCATTATATCTTGTAGGTGGTTGAAATCTTCTTCCTTTAAAATAGGATTGGTAGCCCAGGAATCCTGATCCTTATATCTTTTAACTACTTGAGTAAGCAAATCTAAATCGCTATCGGGGAAAGCTGGTTGTATAGCTTTAGCTATTTCTTCAGGGGATTTTTCCTTGACGAATTGCTGGCCTTTGTAAATAGCGTTGGTAAAACGTTGGATTAGATCCTTATTTTTTTCAATAAAGCTTTTTTTGGTAGCATAGACTGTATAAGGAACGTTACCAGCAGCAACACCTACAGAAGCAACAACATAACCAGAACCTTCGTTTTCTATTGTAGAAGCTACTGGTTCAAAAAGGGTTACATAGTCTCCAGTGCCGCCGGTAAAGGCACCTGCCATTAAAGCAAATTGTACATTTGTTAGAACTTCTACATCCACACCGGGAGTTAATCCATGTTTCTTAAGTACATACTCAAGGGTCATAAGAGGAACTCCACCTTTTCGGCCACCAATAATGGTTTTGCCTCTTAGATTTTCCCATTTAAAATCTGGTTCTTCTTCTCTACCTACCAAAAAAGAACCATCGGTTTGAGTTAACTGCGCAAAAACCTGGGCGTAATCCTCTCTACCTTCATTGTAAACATAGATAGCAGCTTCAGGTCCCATAAATCCAATATCTGCTTGGTCAGCTAACACAGCTGTCATAACTTTGTCAGCACCTTCACCGGTAGTAAGTTCAATGTCTATACCTTCCTCCTTGAAATAGCCTTCATGTATTGCTACATATTGGGGGGCATAGAAAATAGAATGGGTTACTTCTATTAAACGTACTTTTTGTCCTTGTTGCTTATTACAACCTGACATAACAAAGGAAATGGCCAATACTAAAACTAGAGCAAAAATAAAATATTTCATTATTTTCACCTTATAACACCTCCTGAGAATTGTTATAGTTTAGGTACTTTTATAATATTCAGGTACTAATAAAAGGTGAATTAACTCATAGGCTTATGGTCTTAAGATCTTTTATAAAAATTTTGAAATATGCTTGACTTCTCTAGATCATCTTGATTATGGTATTGAAAAATATGGTGACATTTTAAAACTCATATGATATAATTAATTACTGTATTAGACCGTATTTTGCCAATATAGCTCAGATGGTAGAGCAACGGTCTCGTAAACCGTAGGTCAGGGGTTCGAGTCCCCTTATTGGCTCCATATAATCCGGGATGTAGCGCAGCTTGGTAGCGCACTTGCTTCGGGAGCAAGGGGTCGCAGGTTCAAATCCTGTCATCCCGACCATTGTTTTGTAGTAATTCCTCGCCCTTTTGGAGGAATTTTTAATTATAAGTAGAATATAGTAACTAGTGCATTGAACAATGATTGGAACCTAGTATAAAAATCATTAGGAAAGTTAAAATTAAGTCAAAGCTATATAAAGAGAAGAGGAAAATAAGCATGAATATACCCAATATATTGACAGCCATTAGATTTTGCCTCGTTGGCGTATTTATATATGTCTTTTACAATCCTGCTATTGAAAACAATCTTAAATGGGGTGTTATAATTTTTTTGGTAGCAGGAATTACTGATGTATTGGATGGTTATATTGCTAGAAAATACGATATGATTACCAAATGGGGCAAACTTATGGATCCATTAGCAGACAAGCTAATGTTAATTGTGGTTCTGATAAGCTTGTATACAGTAGATATAGTTCCCTTGATCGTTGTCATTATTGTGTTAGGCAAGGAACTGTTAATGGTGCTAGGCGCTATATTCTTATACAAAAATAGAGATACTGTAGTACAGTCTAATTTTGTCGGAAAAGCCGCTAGTGCAGCCTTTTATGTAGCTATTATAGCTTTAGTGTTTGAATTACCTTATGCATATTATCTGTTAGGAATTGCAGTCTTTCTCACATTATTTGCCCTTGTTCAATACGGTATAATAAATTTGAGCAATCATAATACCAATGTCTAAGCTAATCATAAGTGTCAACTTAACAAGTTTTCATTGGAGATTTATATTTAATAGTATTGATCTAGCACAATAGGTTAAGTTGAGTCTTGACAACGTAACTTTATAGGTTATAATATTATGCAAAAGTAGCTAAATTTGAACAACAATTTCATATCCATGTGATGACGAAGAGGAGTACATTTTCAAGGCCGACAGAAAAGGAAATCCATGGGCTGAGAGATTTCCCCGGTTGGAGAAAATGGAAGGTCGCTTCTGAACATTTCAGCTGAACCGCAAGTAGGCTGAAACGCTAATCCCGTTAAAGATTTTGAGTGTTTGCTTTTATAGGCTTTGTTTCTATTAAAAGCAAAAAACAAGGTGGTACCGCGGAGTCTTACGTCCTTGTCCCTAGGATGTAAGGCTTTTTTTATCCATTATGAAAGGTGTTGCTTATGCTAGAGAAGGCGCTGGAAAATTTGATAAATATAGATAAGGTGGCATTATTGTTTTTTATGATTGCTGCTTTTATCACTTATGGCGCTAGGTTTATTACAGTAAGGATTATGAAAATCTCATCCCATAAGGTTTTCAAGATTACAACTATACTAAAAATAGTTGGATTATTTATAGGGTTATTAGGATTGTTTAGAATTACCAAATAAAGAGAGAGGAGAGTATAGAGTGAGTGAAGATCGAATGATTGCAAAAACTTACGATCCAAAACAAGTAGAAGATAGAAGATATAAAGAATGGATGGAAAAAGGATATTTTAGGGGAGAGGTGGACTGGAGTAAAAAGCCTTTCTGTATAGTTATTCCTCCTCCAAATATAACTGGACAGCTTCATATGGGTCATGCCTTGGACAATACTTTACAAGACACTCTAATACGCTGGAGAAGGATGCAAGGTTATTCGACTCTTTGGGTTCCAGGAACTGACCACGCTAGCATTGCTACTGAAGTAAAAATAGTTGAGGAAATGGCAAAAGAAGGTCTTACCAAAAACCATGTTGGAAGAGAGGGCTTTCTAGAAAGGGCATGGGAATGGAAAGAAAAATATGGGGGAAGAATTGTAGACCAGCTTAAAAAACTAGGTTCATCCCTTGACTGGTCTAGAGAGCGTTTTACCATGGATGAAGGTTGTAGTCATGCAGTTATAGAGGTGTTTATTAGACTATATGAAAAAGGGCTTATTTACCGGGGAGATAGGATTATCAATTGGTGCCCAGAATGTAAGACTGCACTATCAGATGCAGAGGTAGAGCATCAAGAACAAGGAGGTAATTTCTGGCATATTTATTATCCAATAAAGGACAGCGATGAAAAGCTGACCATAGCAACTACTAGACCTGAAACCATGCTGGGGGATACTGCGGTAGCAGTTCATCCTGAAGATGAGAGATATCAGCATCTCATTGGCAAGAAGGTAATTTTGCCTTTGGTAAATCGTGAAATACCCATTATAGCAGATGAATATGTAGATAGAGAATTTGGTACAGGAGTTGTAAAGATTACACCTGCACATGATCCTAACGATTTTGAGGTAGGGCTTCGACATAATCTTGAACAGCTTCGTGTTATGGACGATGAGGCTGTAATGAATGAAAATGCAGGTAAATATCAGGGGCTTGACAGATATGAGGCAAGAAAAAGAATAATAGAAGACCTGGAAAAACAGGGCTTGTTGGCTAAGATAGAAGAACATAGCCATAATGTAGGACACTGCTACAGATGTGATACTGTAGTAGAACCAATTATATCCAAACAATGGTTTGTAAAGATGGAACCCTTGGCCAAGCCTGCAATTGAAGCAGTTAGAGATGGAAGGATAAAATTTATACCTGAAAGATTCGAAAAGATATACTTTAATTGGATGGAGAACATTAGGGATTGGTGCATTTCCAGACAGCTATGGTGGGGACATAGGATTCCTGCATACTATTGCCAAGGCTGCAATGATACAGTTGTAGCTAGGGATATGCCCGACTATTGCACAAAATGCGGTAGTACAGAATTCAAGCAGGATGAAGATGTTTTGGATACATGGTTTAGTTCTGCCCTTTGGCCCTTTTCTACATTAGGCTGGCCTGATAAAACAGACGAGTTAGAGTATTTCTATCCAACTAGCGTTTTAGTAACAGGCTATGATATTATATTTTTCTGGGTAGCAAGAATGATCTTTTCTGGACTGGAACATATGGATGAAGTTCCTTTCCGTCATGTATTTATCCATGGTATTGTAAGGGATGCTCAGGGACGAAAGATGAGTAAATCTTTGGGTAATGGTATAGATCCTCTAGAGGTAATTGATGAGTATGGAGCTGATGCTTTAAGACTTAGTCTCCTTACAGGAAACTCACCAGGAAATGATATGAGGTTCCATTATGAACGGGTTGAAGCTTCTAGGAATTTTGCCAACAAGATATGGAATGCTTCTAGGTTTATACTGATGAACCTGAAGGATTCTGTTCCAAAGAAGCCAAAAATAGAGGATTTAGAATTGCCTGATCGCTGGATTATTAGTAAATACAATCGATTAGTAAAAGAAGTAACTGAAAATCTGGAAAAATATGAGCTAGGAATTGCGGTACAGAAACTCTACGATTTTATATGGAGCGAGTTTTGTGATTGGTATATTGAACTTGCAAAACCAAGATTATATGATCAGGAGAATGAGCAAAGAGAAACAGTACTATATACACTTACCTACGTATTATCCAATACCTTGAAACTGTTGCATCCTTTTATGCCTTTTATAACGGAGGAAATATGGCAGCACTTACCTCATGAAGGTGAGAGCATTATGATATCTCCATGGCCAGATTATAATGAAAATGAAGTGGATGGTGAGGCCGAAGATCAGATGGAAGCAATAATGAATGCCATCAGAAGCATAAGAAATGTTAGAGCAGAAATGGAGGTTCATCCATCTCAAAAGGCACAGGTAATTATTGTTCCCTCTCAAGGCTATAAAGAAGTATTTGAAGAAGGACAAATCTACTTTGAGAGGCTAGCCTTTGCATCAAGGGTAATTTTAAAGGATAGTGAATCGGATATTCCAGAAAATAGTGTTTCTGCAGTGACGGATAAAGCACAAATATTTATGCCATTAGAAGAGTTGGTGGATTTTGATAAGGAAATGGCAAGGCTAAATAAGGAAAAAGAAACCTTGAAAAAGGAAATTGCTAGGGCTGAAGGTAAACTTGCTAACGAGAATTTTGTTAAAAAAGCACCTCCTGCTATAGTAGAGGAAGAAAGACAAAAACTTAATAAATATCTTGATATGATGGATAAAGTAAATGATCGAATAGAAGCTTTAAATAAATTGATGAAATAAGGGTAGGTGGAAGCTATTTCAATGGACTACAATCAAGCTTTGGAGTATATATATAGTGCCTATAAATTTGGATCTAAACTAGGATTAGAGAATATTACTGATCTCTTAAATCGCTTGGGCAACCCACAAAATAAGTATAAGTATATTCATGTAGCAGGAACAAATGGTAAAGGATCTGTTACTTCAATGATATCTCATATTCTCTATGAAGCGGGATATAAGGTTGGAATGTTTACCTCTCCCTATTTAGAGAATTTTACTGAAAGAATTCAAGTAAATTTAAAGGAAATGCCTAATGATGATTTAGGCAATGTCACCCAAATGGTAAAGGAAAAGGTGGAAGAGATGGTTGCGGAGGGCCGCAACCATCCTACAGTTTTTGAGATAATTACAGCCATTGGCCTACTTTACTTTGCCCAGCAACAAATAGATATAGCTGTAGTAGAGGTAGGATTGGGAGGTAGGTTTGATGCTACTAATGTGGTAGATAAACCCTTGTTGTCGGTAATCACTGCCATTGACTTTGATCATATGGATGTGCTAGGTAGCACTTTAGGAGAAATAGCCTTTGAAAAAGCAGGTATAATAAAGCATGGCAGGCCAGTAGTGGTATATCCACAGCAAAGTGAAGCTTCTTCAGTACTTAGGCAGGTATCAAAAGATAGGGATGCGTTTTTATATGAAGTTTCTGAAGAACAAATATCGGTTAAAGAATCATCCCTAGAAGGCAATTTTTTTGATTTTAGATATAAAGATAGAGAATATAAGGATCTTAAGCTAAATTTAATAGGTGAGCACCAGCTTTTAAATGCTGCTACTGCCCTATCAGCTATAGAAGTCATAAGGGATATGGGAGTACAAGTGCCTGAGACTGCTGTATACCAGGGTATGGCCAATACAAAATGGCCAGGACGTCTCGAAAAAGTTTGTAAAAAACCATTGATCATAATAGATGGTGCCCACAATGCAGCAGGTGCTAATGTATTAGCTAATACCATTAGCAAGTATTTTAACCCTGATCAAGTAACCTTGGTATTAGGTATATTAAAGGATAAAGAAGTTGATGTAGTAGTTAGCAAGGTTTGTCCCCTAGCACATACAATAATTGCAACTAGGCCTGATAGTCATAGAGCTATGGAACCTAGCCAGCTAAGTTCTAAAGCATTAAAATATTGTGATAAGGTTATTACAGAACCAAATATTCCAAATGCAATTGATAAGGCTATAGATATAGCAGGCCATGAAGGTATTGTAATAATATGCGGTTCTTTATATCTAGCAGGAAGTGCAAGAAGTTATATAAAGAATAAAGAGAGTAAAACAACAGCAGCTATAAGAGATTATTAAAGAAATTCATGTGATATGATGCTTCCAAGGTAGACAAGCTAATTTATTAAAATTAGATTACCTACCTTGGAGGTATTTTTTTATGCAATATTATTATCTTGTTCAATTGGATTACACATCTTACCTTATCCCCATATAATGAAATTAGACCAAATTAACCGCTGTGCTAGTTCATCCTAATAATGGCTTAAGGATAAGTACTGAACTAACACAAGGACTTAAAACATATAAACAGATAGTATTATGGGGAGGTCAATTATGAACTATAAGTATTTAATAGCAGTTACAAACACTGGCGATAGTACTATTTCAGTTATTGATCCCTGTCATTTTAAAGAGATTAAACGGATACAGCTACCAAAAGATTCAGGGCCCTACGATATTATAAACTATGACAAAAGTTATAGGGTTTTAGTTAGTCAGTATTATGCCGATTCCATAGCATCTATTGATTTATTAAAAGGGGAAGTATTAGGTTCTATTATTATAGGAAGGCGTCCATGGCATATGGTTTATGATAAAGAACGTGCTTTAGCTTTTGTCACAAATAGTGATTCGGATACAGTATCGGTTGTTTGTGTGAAAAAAATGAAACTAATTAGTCAACTAAAGACTGGTTCCATGCCTCAAGGTATAGATTTTGATCCTATATTTAAAACATTAGCTATAGCTAATGTTAATTCAAATGATGTTATGATTATTGATGCCCATAACCTATCACTAAAAAAACTTATTAAACTTAATAAAAACCCCATGCAAGTAAGGTATTCGGCGAAAGGGGATGTTCTATTTGTTAGTTGTTCATCTTCAAACGATAGTGATATGGGTTGTATAAAGGTTCTTGATACTGATAATTATAAAACTTTAGCAGAAATCAGACTAAATGCAATACCAGGCCAAATATATATCACCAAAGATGGAAAATATGTATTTGTTGCCTCAATGGGTAATGGAGGACTTGAAATAGTGGATTTAGAAAAGAAAAAAATAATATACCATGTGCCCACAAATGGTATGACACATGGCATGGCTGTGGATCATAATGAGAGGTATGTCTATGTAACTAATCCTGGCGATAATTCAATTTCAGTTGTTGATTGGAAAATTCGTAGAAAAGTTGATACTATGAGGGTAGGGAAAGAACCAAATGGCATAGTTTTTATATCAAACGATCTAACATAGCTTTAAAGACCTCAGGAGCTCTAAGTCTCCAATTTTCACAAAAAGCCTTGGCTTGACTGCTATCGGGAACGGTAAGCTTTAGTTCCATTAGTACCAGATCCTTTTCGGTAACTCTACATAAAACTTCATATTGTTTGTGGTTTATTTTTTTGTAATCGGCAGTGATTTGACTTTCATCTTTTAATCGTTCACGATTATTTTCTGCGTAGGATTCGATGATATTACGCAGTGTAGGAGATATTCTTTTTTTAAAAAAAGCTAAAACCTTATTCCCCTTAGAGGTTAAGGTTAAAAATTGAGAATTACCTGTTTCCATATTATCTATTAGTCCACCAGAAATAAGTTCAATAATATATTGCTGAAGCTCAAAATAGTTAATTATATTATTTTCCACAAAAAAACGGGTAATTTGACCATTTGTTAGAGGAATACCTAAACATCCCATAAAATATAAAATAGATAATTTATCCTCGGCTAAAGCGTTAGTGTCTTGAATCATAGTTCCCACCTCATATAACTCTTAAGAAATTGTAAGGATATAATATTATGATTATAGCATAAAATACAACAAAATAATACGGCGATTATTTATCGCCGTATTATTTTATCTATTAGCATATACCAAACTATTATTTCAACTGGTTTTGAGCCATAGCTATCAATCGTTTAACCATTTCTCCGCCGACTTTACCACATTGTTGAGCAGTTAAGTTGCCCCAGTAATCTTCTGAACCTTGGGTTACAGGTAAATTAAATTCTCTTGCAATTTCATATTTCATATCATCCAGTGCTTTATGAGCTTCAGGTACTAACTGTCTATTACGGCCAGTATTTCCACTTCCTGCTGCCATTTTTTCCAGTCTCCTTTCAAAAAATTATTATAAAGTATATTTGTAACAAAACAATAATACTCTATATAATTATTTAGATATATCTAATAAAGTATCATTGTTTTGTAC
>JAAYKZ010000378.1 GCA_012522165.1 Clostridiales bacterium | reverse complement strand
TAGTACCCTCTATCCAAAGAAAATCTTGTGGCAAGTACATAATTTATCTGAGAGGGGGCGCACTCAAAGTATTCAGCCAGCTCGTTTCTCTGCAGTTCAAGCTCACCCTCACTCTGTTTGAGCAAGGTCTTAATAAACTCCTCTATTATATCACTAAGCCTAGCCATTCTTGTCACTCCCTCTTTTCTCAATAGTAGTTAGTTTTATTTTGACCATCTTTGACCTTCATAATATATTATACACCTTTTGTCTGTATTAATAAAGTGAAAACTTTATTTTTATCTAGGAAATTTATATGATTTTGTTAAATATTTTAAACTATTTCATTAAAACCTAAAAATTTCACAGGTTTTCTCCTTGATCCTCCAATTCAAGTCTTCTTAGAGCCCTTCTGGCTACCTCCCAGCCGAATCCTCTTCTAGCTAAGGCCTGACCTATCTTATAGAATTGTTCCCTAGTATCTAGATTTCGATACCGTTTTATATATTTTAAAGCTAGCTTGTAGGCCTGTTCTTCCTCCTCATCATCGGTGATCTGATCTAAGGACTCATCTATAATATGGCTGTCAATACCTTTGTAGTAAAGCTCCCTTTTAATCATGGCTTTTCCCATGGGCTTGGTTACCATCCTATTGCTAACCCAATTCCTAGCAAAGGCCAAGTCATCAATATAGCCATAGCTTTTTAATCTTTCTACGGTTTCATCTATAATATCCCCATCAAAGCCTTTCCCTTCAAGGTAAGTCTCCATCTCTTTTTGACTGCGACTGCGGTATTGAAGATACCTAAGGCTCATATCCATAGCCTTCTTTGTATCGTCTTCCCTGGCTAGCTTTGCTATTTTATTAGAGTCCACTTCCATATGGGGTTTTAGACCATACTTTACCACCAGCTCGTCAAAGAGGCTTATCCATTCTCCATCCTCAAAGTAGATGGTGTATCTTCTTTTATTGCGTTTTTGTCTTTGAATGTCCACAATTTTTTTCATATGTATCCTCCAGCTAGTGTTGATAATGGCTATTGAACCTTCTTAATTTCAAAAGGGACAGCTTGGCTGTCCCTTTTGCTACATCTTTTACGTTATGCACCTGCAAATACTTCCTCGAATTCTTCCATATCCAATTTTTCTCTATCCAATAGAGCTTCGGCAACTCTATGAAGGCCGTCCATATGATTTTTTAGAATTTCTTCTGCTTTATTATAAGCAGTCTGTATGATCTTTTTAACCTCTTCATCTATTGCAGAAGCTACATGCTCACTATAGTTTCTATAGGTTCCAAAATCCCTGCCTAGGAAAACTTCTCCATGCTTGCCTCCATAGGCTATTGGTCCTAAGCTTTCGCTCATGCCATATTCAGTAACCATCCTTCTTGCAATCTGGCTAGCCCTCTCGATATCGTTAGAGGCTCCGGTACTAACATCCTCTAATACCAAAGCTTCTGCCACCCTTCCTCCCAACAGTTGGGTTATCTCATCCATCATTTCAGACTTCGACACATAATGCTTATCCTCTTCCGGAAGGGTTAGAGTATATCCACCAGCCATGCCTCGAGGAATAATGGATATCTCATGAACGGGATCTGTATTGGGCAGCACCTTTGCTACCACTGCATGCCCGGCCTCATGATAAGCCACCAATCTCTTATCCTTTTCGGTGATTACCCGGCTGCGCTTTTCAGGACCAGCTATGACTCTGGTTATAGCTTCTTCTATGTCCCGCATCTCTATATATTTACCAGATCGTCTAGCTACCAATATAGCAGATTCGTTCATCACGTTCTCCAAATCTGCACCTGTAAATCCAGGAGTACGTTTAGCTAGCACTTTTATATCCACATCGGGGGCTAAGGGTTTACCTCTAGAATGTACCCTTATAATCTCTTCTCTTCCCTTAACATCGGGTATGCCTACTACTATTCGCCTATCAAATCTTCCAGGTCTCAGTAGGGCTGGATCCAATATATCAGGTCTGTTGGTAGCAGCGATGATAATGATGCCTTCATTGGATGAGAAACCATCCATCTCTACTAGGAGTTGGTTCAAGGTTTGCTCTCTCTCGTCATGTCCTCCGCCAAG
>JAAYKZ010000377.1 GCA_012522165.1 Clostridiales bacterium | reverse complement strand
GTTAACTTCTGAGATGTAGTACTCATTATTTATCTTAAAAATATCAATATCGATAATTCCTTTAAAACCAACTTTTTTTACAAACGTATTTATTAATTCAATCAGCTTTTCATCTTTTATAGATATAGACTTATCAGTTTCTCCTGCTCTCATCTTAATTTTCTCTTTTGTAAAAATTGCTACCGGCTCATTAGATATCAGATCCGTATAGACATCAGCACCATATTCAGTACCCTCCATAAACTCCTGAATCATAAGATTATCAAACCTATAAAATAGCGATTCAACTTCTTCTTTACTATTAACTTTATTGATGTTAATACTAGCGCTACCTTTAATCGGTTTTACGAACACGGGGTAGTTAATTATCCCCGCATCTAAATCTTTATAAAAATCATCTTTATCGATATAACTTCTGATCGTCTTAAACCCATTTTCTATTAAAAATTGATACATAGAGTATTTATCAAGGCACATTTCAACAATATCATAATCCGAAACAATTGGAATAGTTCCTATGTCTAAAAAATTTTGTTTATACTTAGCTAGTATGCTCAACTCAGGATCTATCAGCGACAAGACCATTTTGATTTTGTTTTCTTTACAAATTGAAAGAATTATATCCAGGTAGTTTGCATTCTCAATTTTTGGAACAATAAAATATTTATCTGCTTCATATAAGGCTGGTGCTAGCTCACTACAATCTGTAGCCATAACTAATCCCCTATCACCTAATTCTTTTTTAAAATATTGTACAATTTTATTTCTTGTTCCACAGCTCAATAGTAAAATATTCATTTTTTCATTCATTCTTTAGTTCCCCCAAATTATTGAAAAACAATGGTGTACCACCGGTATGTATAAACAATATATTCTTACCCTTGATTTGATTTTTTTTAATGTATTCTTTCATTCCCCAAAAAGCCTTTCCTGTATATGTTGTATCCAAAGGTATACCGTCCTTGATAAGTAACTGTTTAATCGTTTCTAATATAGCATCGTTGTACATTCCATAACCATCTAGTACATAGTCATCTATGAAATTGATGTGGTCGAAGGTCACATATTCCATATCCATACCCATCAAATATTCGTTAACACTGGAATGTACAACTTTTCCACCGTAAGGATTTCTTCTAGCAATACTCATACCTATAATTTTCTTTTTACCGCCATAAATTAATAGACCACAAATAAGCCCAGCTTGCGTTGTCCCGGTACCTGAAGGGTGAAATATATAATCAAAGTGCAAATTCCTGTCATTC
Organism: Clostridiales bacterium; assembly: GCA_012522165.1. Classification (GTDB taxonomy): domain Bacteria; phylum Bacillota; class Clostridia; order Caldicoprobacterales; family UBA3941; genus JAAYGY01. Next base: position 4,671 of record JAAYKZ010000377.1, on the reverse strand, counting down.
TCATATTTTTTTATTTCTTTATAAGCATTCACGTAAGCATGTGTTCCTATTTTGCCATGCCCACCACCTGGAATAAAATAGGGATTATATCCTTTATTTTTTAAAACTCTTTCTACTTTATCAATTGTATCCCTCACTTCGCTTACGGAACATCTTATTACTTTTGCACCAAATAACTCTATCATTTTACTATTTAAGTTAGACCTATAAGTTTCAACTGGTGATACAATATAGCAGAGTAAGCCCTTTGATGCCGCTATATTTGATACTATCCTGCAATGATTCGAGTTACTGCTACCATAAGTAACAACAGAATCACAACCTTTTGCCCTTAAATCTTCAAAGAATAATACTGCTTTTCTTGCTTTATTACCTCCAAAGGAAAACGGAATAAGATCATCTCGTTTTATAAAAAACGTATTATTATTAAATCTTTCGCTCAATATATGAATTGGTGTAGGATTAATATTCTCCGTATACACTGTTTTACCACCCTAGTTTTTTCTCTTATAATCTTCAAATATTAGTCCATAAATGTATCTATCTATCTTTTTACCATTATAAATCAAATCGTTAACTAATAAGCCTTCTTTTTTAAAACCTATCTTTTCAAATATTCTTTGCGCTTGATTATTGTTTTTTTCCGTATAGAGATATATTTTATTTAAATGTAGTTTATTGTAGGCGTAATCAATTAATAACTTTGAAGCAGCATAGGCTATTCCTTTCCCTTTATACTTCTCTTCACCTAAACAAATGTAATACTCTGCTTTTTTATTTTTTCTATCAATATTTATTAAACCTATCAAACCAACAGGTTCATCATTGTAAGTAATCGTGAAATCTACTCTATCTACTCTATCCTTGATATTCTTAAACCAAACTAAAGTTTTATCTTCTCTTAAAGGTAAATCATAGTGTAGATATTTATTATTTCTTTTATCATTGATCCATTTCACTTTATACGGTATATCCTTCTCATCAAATTTTCGAATACTGACACACACTTCCTTCACCTGCTTTTGAATATTACAAAATATTTTGATTTGTCTTAGAGCTTACTTCTTCTATATGAGGGTAGATATTTTCCCTTTTGAAAATTTTTTGCAAAGTTTTAAATATGATTTTTATATCGAGCCATAAATTAAATTCGTCTACATATTCAACATCTATACGAATCCTTTCTTCACAAGGAACAGAATTTCTTACAGTAACCTGGGTTAAGCCAGTCATTCCTGGCTTCATATGAAATCTTCTCATTTGAAAGCTATCATATTCCTCATATTTATATGGGTGATATGGAACTGGCGGTCTTGGCCCAACTAAGCTCATATCACCTTTAAGCACATTAAAAAGCTGCGGTAACTCGTCTAAGCTAGTAGCTCTTAGAAATTTCCCGATTTTTGTAATTCTATCATCATTCTCACTTATCACTTTAATTCCATCACCAATCTTTTCGGCATTAACTACCATTGTCCTAAACTTAAAAATCTTAAACACCTCGCCATTTTTACCAAGTCTTTCTTGCCTAAAAAAAATTGGACCCTTTGAAGTTAATTTAATTAATATAGCTATGACAATTAATACTGGAGACATAATCATTAAACCCATCAAACTTCCAAAAAAGTCTATTAATCTTTTGGTAATTAAATGAATTTTCCGCATACCTCTTCTGCCCCCTTGTAAAGTTATTTCTTTTTAAGCTCTAAATTACATTTCCTTGAGTATGCATATATCTCAGACATATTTACTATTTATCTATATTCACTTTTTATTAACCCAAAACTCTTTAATAACATTGCATACTCTTTCCAAAACCTCATCTGTCATTTTTGTGTCACTTGGTAAACAAACACCATTTCTAAATATCTTCTCGGAAACCCCTTCACCAACAAAATCATATTCTTCAAACACGGGTTGCATATGCATCGGCTTCCAAATAGGCCTGCTTTCTATATTTTCATTCTCAAGAGCCTCAATAACATCATTTGGCCTTACTCTAGCACTTAAGGTGATACAACTTAACCAACAGTTGGGTTCATTCCATTCATTAATAGGCATAAACTCAATACCAGCTAGCTCAACGAGTTCTCTTTTATAAAACTCAAATATATACCTCTTCTTAGCTACTCGCTCATCCAATACCTTTAGCTGTCCCCTGCCGATCCCAGCTACAATATTACTCATCCTGTAATTATAGCCTATTTCGCTATGCTGATAATGCCTAGCTTTATCTCTAGCTTGAGTAGCCCAAAATCTAACTTTTTCTATCCTCTCTTCATCATCAGAAACGAGCATGCCTCCACCTGATGTAGTAATTATCTTATTCCCATTAAATGAGTAAACACCGTAATCGCCGATTGTTCCTGTGTATCTACCCTTATAAGTTGTCCCTAGTGACTCTGCAGCATCTTCAATTAATGGCACATTATACTCCTTGCACATTTCGACAATAGGATCCATATCTGCAGAAAGGCCATATAAATGCACGACTAATACAGCCTTTACTCTATCACCATACTTTGCAAAAGCTACTGCTAGTGCTTCTGGATCCATGTTCCATGTTTCGAAGTTACTATCGATAAAAACAGGAATTGCATTCTGATAGATAATCGGATTCACAGTAGCAGCAAAGGTTAAGTCTTGGCACAATACAATATCTCCTTGCTCAACTCCAGCAGCTTTCAGTGCTAAATGTATGGCTGCAGTTCCGGACACTAAAGCTGCTGCGTGTTTTGCACCAACTTTTTGAGCCAGCTCTTTTTCAAAGTTATCCACATTTGGTCCAAGTGGCGCAATCCAGTTAGACTCAAAAGCTTCTTGTATATATCGCTTTTCATATCCTTCATCGCTCATGTGTGGCGATGAAAGCCAAATTCTTTTTTTCTTTTCAGCCACTGCCAGTCTTCCTTTATTAAGGAGTCGATAAATGCTCCTCGTCATTTAAGAAGTTCATTATCTATCTCTATAAATTTAAAGGCATTCTCACCAATCGGAAGAATAACCGTAATTTTCTCTCACTATTTTAGCGGCTAAAATGAAACTTTTTTTAGCGCTAAAATCACATCTGATCTCCACGCATAAAATTATCTAAAGAAGTATTAAACAATCGTTGAATCTCATCATCCAACCTATTCAAATGCTCCCAAAACTTCAGCCTTAGCTCTTCCTGCTTCTCAGGGTCTGAAGGCAGTTCTGGAGGCACAACCAAAACAAACCGTTTACGGCTATCCTCACCTTGGTTCTTCTTCCCATCCTCTCCGCCCACGGCATCCAGCTCCATACTCAAGAGCTTGCGAAGCGCCTCTTGAGGTGTAAGAGATGGATCTCTTTTCAATAACTTCACCAGCTGCTCAGTCTTATCCCTGGACAGCTGGTGGTCCATAACAAGATCAAGAATTTCATTAACCTGATCTTTGCTAATCCCCTTCACTGCAGCCACAGCCAAATGGCCGATTGTCAAAGGGGACTTATTTTTATCGTTAAAATTGTCAACAATCGCCTGCTGATACTTGGCAGGAACCTCAAGGATTTTGGTCCACTGTGTAATAGTAGCCGGAGAAACCCCCAAAAGCTTTGCAACCTTCTGATCCTCTATATGGCGTTTTTTCAATAACTGCACAACATGCGCCTTAGCGAGAGGATCTAAATCCTTGCGGTGAAAGTTCTCAGCTAGCTGATAGTCCAGTGCCTCTTCGCTTTTGTCTAATACAAAACAAGGTATGCTCTCAAGCTCCGCTCGCTGGGCTGCCAAAAACCTTCGCTCACCAGCAACAACCTGATATCTATCCTCGCCGAGCGCTTTCACCACAAGAGGATTAACCAGACCAACCTCTTTGATGCTGTAAGCAAGAGACTCTAGCTCCTCATCTTCCTCTGCCTGCCAAAGACCTTGGCGGCGAATTTGATTTTCATCACAAGAAAGCTGTGAAAGCTTAAGATACTTTAACTCCACTTTACGCCATCCTTTTATTTAGCTACTGCTATCTCATCCACATGCTTTTGATAAAGCTCCTTAGGTTCAGCATCCACTAAAGCTACAATCTCAAACAGTTTCTCTCTCAACAAGTCTGGCCTCTCAAGCTCCCTAGCCTGCCTAATGAGAGCCTCAAGCTGGGCTTTGCAGCAATCGTAGTTGTGCTCTGTGTCTAGAAGTGCCCAAATCCGAGGGTGGCTTGTCCGTGTCATAGTTTCAGCATCGAAACATAGCTCCTCATACAGTTTCTCTCCAGGCCTGATCCCTGTGTAACAAATTGGAATTTCTTTGCCAGGCTCGTAGCCCATAGCCCGGATCAACTGGCAAGCTAAATCTTCAACACGCATAGGATCTCCCATGTCCAAAATAAATACTTCGCCACCTTCGCCCATAGCTCCTGCATGCAGTACCAACATCACCGCCTCAGGAATTGTCATAAAATAACGGGTCATCCGGGGATCTGTCACAGTCACAGGGCCTCCTGCCTCGATCTGTTTACAAAAGCGGGGCACTACACTGCCTCTGCTTCCCAATACATTTCCAAAACGCACAGCCATAAACTTAGTCTTGCTGTTTTGGGAAACATGCTGAATCACAACCTCAGCCAAACGTTTGGTAGCTCCCATGACGCTTGTGGGATTCACAGCTTTATCTGTAGAGATAAGGATAAAGCGCTCAGTTAAGTTGCGATCTGC
>JAAYKZ010000376.1 GCA_012522165.1 Clostridiales bacterium | reverse complement strand
GTCTACTACTGTAACAAAGGTAGCAGCTACTACAATATATGCGGGAATTCTAACCTGTTTAGGAACAAAATCCTTTATTAGAGCCACTACTAGATTGGAAAATACCAGTACAAAGGCCGTAGCCAAGCCCATACCTATCCCGTTAGCTGCTGCTGTCGTGACAGCCAGGGTAGGACACATACCTAACACCAATCGAAAGGTAGGATTTTCCGTAATAATACCATTCTTTATTATCTTCAATAATTTCACTATTGCCCACCCCCACTTAGTAATATTTCAAGAAAATATTGGGCAGCTAAATTTACACCATCATTTACAGCATGAGAGGAAACAGTGGCTCCAGAAATGGCCTGTATTTCCTGATCTCCCGGCTCATTTTTGGTAACAGATATAGGATTCTCTATCTCTTTACCATTATATTGATTGGTAAAAGTTTCCTCTATTATTTTTGCGCCTAAACCTGGCGTCTCTGAATGCTCTCCAATTTGGACACCTTCTACTCTTCCATCCATATTGATTCCAACAGTTATTTCTATTTCTCCACCATAACCATTGGTTATAACCTTAAATGTATATCCTTTCAACTCATTCTCTTTCATTCCGGCGTTGATTTCCAATATTTTAGCCTTATCATTTTGGGCTGCTTCAGATACTATATCTACTTCATTAAAATCCTCAGCTTGAGGTAATACTGTTTGCTTAGCCAGATTAGCAGCATTTATTCGTTGTTGTTCTATGGGCCCTTGAGTAGCTAGGTGAGTTACACCCAAAATCAAAGCTGCAATGGCTGTAATTATAAATAGTTTCAATCCTACTTTTAAAATATCAGGCATTGCCTCTCACCTCCCCATATATACGAGGTCTTGTATACCTCTCAATAAGTGGCGTTGCTACATTCATAATCAATATAGAATAGGAAACACCGCCGGGATATCCTCCTGCTAGTCTAATTACCGTGGTTATAATACCACATCCTATACCCATAATAATTTGCCCTTTAGGAGTAACGGGAGATGTAGGATAATCCGTTGCCATAAAAAAAGCACCTAAGATAAGCCCGCCAGAAAATATATGGTATAATCCGTGACCTGTAAACAGTCCGTCATTACCGAAAACCCATGTTAGCAAGCCAACTGTTGCGATATAGGTTATAGGTATTCTCCAACTGTTTACCCGCCTAAAAAGCAGATAGGCCGCTCCTAAGAGTAATGCTAATGCAGATATCTCTCCAATACACCCGCCAATTTTTCCGATAAAAACATCCCATAGAGGTGGTAACTCTGCCCATACACCGCCACTTTTTAATATAGCTAGGGGAGTTGCACCACTAGTAGCACTGCTAACTCCATCAATAGTGGCACTGCTAGTTGCACTACTGGTGGCAGCGCTTACACCATCTATAACTGGAGATTGCCAATCGGTCATCTCTACTGGCCAGGCAGCTAATAAAATAGCCCGGGCCGCCAGTGCAGGATTCATAAAGTTTTGACCAATACCACCAAAGATTTGCTTTACAAGAACTATGGCTATAACCGCTCCTATAACTACTATCCATAATGGTATAGTTGGCGGCAGATTATAGGCTAGCAAAATACCGGTAACCACTGCACTTAAGTCTTTTATTGTAACTGGCTTTTTCATAAGCTTCTGATATATTGCTTCGGCGGCTACTGAAGATAGAACAGATACAACAATGACCAACGCTGCTCTCCACCCAAAGAAATATACTGCCGCAATGGCAGCCGGCATTAGCGCAATTATCACATCTAGCATTATCCTGGAAACTGACTCATTAGATGTGATATGGGGTGAAGAGGAGACTGTTAAAGTTTTATTCATTTCCTTCCCTCCAAACCTCTTACATAATTTTATCTATCCTTATTTGATATGTTGCTCTTCTCTTTTGCAATAATCTCATTCTTGGCCACAACAATGGATTGCACCAAAGGTCTTTTTGAAGGACATATATAAGAGCAGCACCCACACTCAATACAATCTAAGGCATTATATTCCCTACAAGTATCGAAATCCCCTTTCAAAGAATAAGCGCTAATACTAAGGGGCATTAAATTGATGGGGCAGACCTCTATACATTTACCACATCTTATGCAAGGCCAAACCTCTTCATCTTTAGTCTCTTCAGGGGACAAAGCCAAAATACCAGCAATGCCCTTGATAACAGGGACTTCTAGAGAATGCTGTGCTATGCCTGTCATAGGCCCGCCTGCAATCACCTTACTAGGCTCGCAGCTAAATCCGCCACATTGCTCAATTAAATCACTAAAAAGTGTACCTATGCGTACTTTAAGATTTTTTGGTTCTCTAATTCCCTGCCCACTTACTGTAACTACTCTTTCTATTAAAGGCATCCCTGTCTCAAGGGCTTCATAGATCTTGGCTGCAGTAGCTACGTTGTTTACTTCTACTCCTACATCTGCAGGTAGTCCACCTGAAGGTACCTGGCGGCCAGTTATAGCCTGAATTAATTGCTTTTCTGAACCTTGGGGATACTTGGTTTTGAGAGTTACTACCTGAATATTGGATTCATTGCTTACCGCCTTTTCCATTGCGGAAATAGCTTCAGGTTTATTATCTTCGATTGCTATATAGC
>JAAYKZ010000375.1 GCA_012522165.1 Clostridiales bacterium | reverse complement strand
CTCCTTTCGCATACATGACATTTTATCAGAATAAATTCAATATGACATTATCATAGAATAACTACATAAATTTGGTATATTCCTTTCACTATTGAGTTTTTTATTATATAATAGTATTTATAAAATATTCATAAAATAAACAACCATTAATTCCTGTCTAACTAAACATATAGGGGTGGGGTAGATGGAGCCAATTATTAGAACAGTGGATCTTTGCAGAGATTTCCCATCGGGTAGGGAAGTAGTCCATGCACTCAAAGATGTAAGCATATCTATACAGCCCGGAACTTTAACAATTTTAAGGGGACGGTCTGGTTCGGGCAAAACTACTTTGATAAATCTATTAGGTGCTTTAGATAGACCTACTCGAGGTGAAATATATTTATATGACCAAAAAATCTCAGACTTACCTGAGAAAAAAAGAGATGAGCTGCGCCGAACCAATATGGGATTTGTATTTCAATCCGTAGCCCTAATCGGATTAATGTCGGCTTATGAAAATGTAGAGTTTGTCTTGCGAGTAGCAGGATATGATAAAAAGAAGAGAAAAGAGCGAGCAGAGGAATGTTTGGAGTTTGTAGGACTTGGTAATAGGATGAATCATAGGCCACATGAACTCTCTGGCGGAGAACAGCAAAGGGTAGCCATTGCCCGTGCTATAGCCCATCGTCCTAAAGTCTTGTTCGCCGATGAACCTACTGCTGAACTGGACACCCAAATGGGACTTCAGGTAGTTAAGGTGTTTCGTGATTTAGTAGCTAAAGAAAAGCTTACTGTTGTCATGACTACCCACGATCCCAATATGATGGAGTTGGCTGACCATGTTTATACTTTAGAAGACGGCCAGGTAATTGAAGCTATATAGTTAGGGTAAAGAGGGGGGATGCACCAATGATTGTATGTGAAAATTTAGTTAAGATATATAAGACCAATGAGATAGAGGTTGTGGCTTTACAGGGATTAGATTTGGTGGTAGAAGCTGGTGAGCTTATGGCCATTATAGGAAATAGTGGCAGCGGAAAGTCTACTCTTCTCAATATGATAGGTGGCCTGGATAGGCCTTCAGCAGGAAAACTCTTCGTAGATGGCAAGGATTTGCTTAAGTTTACTGATAAGGAGCTAGTAAAATACAAAAGGGAAACGGTAGGATTTGTATGGCAAAATAATGCCAGAAATCTAATACCCTATCTAACAGCTGAAGAAAATGTAGAACTTCCTATGCTCTTTTTTAAAAATCAACAAGATAGACGAAACAGAGCGATAGAATTATTGGATATGGTTGGTTTGAGCCACAGGCGCAAAAACAAGTTGGAAGAGTTATCCGGTGGAGAGCAACAACGTGTAGCTATAGCCATAGCATTAGCTAATCAACCAAAAATATTATTGGCAGATGAACCTACAGGAGCGGTAGATACCAAGACAGCTGCACAAATTTTAGATGTTTTTCGGGAACTGAACAGTAGCTTAGGATTAACTATTGTTATTGTTACCCATGATCAACAGATATCAAGAAAAGTAGATCGTGTTGTGGCCATTAGAGATGGGAGGACTAGTAGCGAGTTTATTCGTAGACGCTCCTATAGAGAAGAGCTTGAGGCTATGGAAAGTCAAGAGAGCATTGAAGAACAACAGGACACCCATGAGGAACTGGCGGTTCTAGACAGAGCTGGTAGGCTACAGATACCCAGAGAATATCTAGAACACTTAGGCATGTGGGGTGCCAAAAAAGTTAAAGTTGAATTGGAAGATGATCGAATTGTATTAGTTAATCCGGAAAGAAAAGCTCAGGCAAAATAGCAATATGTAGTTTGAGCATAGTACATTAGGGTTAAAGGAATACTAAATATAAGAATAAAGTATGGTGGAGAAGTATGGCAGTCAAATATAAAAGGCAGTATAGCCTTATAATTCAGGATCTTGTAGAAGCCTTAAAGCATTTGGATGGATACTATACACTAATCGGATTGGATGATAGAGGATGGGATAAACTGGATGAAGATGAGCAGAATGAATGTTTAAAGACCATGTCCCACGATATTATCTATGGTTTAGGTAAGGAACCCATCATTTATGTAGGCAATGGTAAGGTTCAATACGAATCGCAGCTAGCCCAAATTAGAGTATATGATGGCAACAATTGTGTATATGTAGTTATGCTAAACTAAAGAGGAGATAATAGATTTTATTGTCTCCTTTTTGTTTACCTTGAAAAGCCCCTATGTAAGTGTACTTGTAATAATATAACAGTTGATAGTCATATTATAGCCATGTTAGTATATCTATACATATATATAATTGTATATATTATAT
>JAAYKZ010000374.1 GCA_012522165.1 Clostridiales bacterium | reverse complement strand
TGGTCCTCTACATTCATCTCCCCAAGTATGGATATAGAATCTAAAAAATGATCTACAATTATTGCTTCAGGCTCTACTATAGCTGTTAAGTTCATCTTTTTATTCCACTGTATTAATAATGAAATATATTTATCGAACTTTTTCAGCTGTTCATCAGTTATATCTATATTTAGGGCCTTAACACCCTGCTTTAATTTTGTTAAATCATGCTCCATCCTTGCCACCATCTCTCCTCATCTTCTCTAGATAGATCATCAGCACCGAAATATCCGCGGGGGAAACTCCAGAGATTCTGCTGGCTTGACCTATAGATTCTGGTTTTACTTCATTTAATTTTTGCCTTGCTTCTAATCTCATGCCAGATATTTTGCTATAGTCTATATTCACAGGAATTCTTTTTGATTCCATTTTCTTAAATTGTTTTGCCTGTCTTAACTGTTTTTTTATATATCCTTCATATTTTATGGATACTTCTACCTGCTCCCTATCTTGCCTTAGCTTTATCTCACCTGGTCCTGCTAATTGTTCAATATCACTGTAGGTTATTTCTGGTCTTTTTAATAATTCATATAGACTAATACCGCTTTTTATTGGTGCAGTACCTCTCTTTTCCAGATACTTTAATACTTCATCAGTAGGGGAAATAATAAACTCCTTAAGTCTCTCAATTTCCTTTTCTATTCTTTCACACTTTTTCATAAACCAGTCATAACGTTTATCGTCGACTAATCCCACTTTATGCCCAATTTCAGTCAATCTCATATCTGCGTTATCTTGCCTAAGTAGTAAACGATATTCAGCCCTAGATGTCATCATTCTATAGGGCTCATTGGTTCCTTTAGTCACAAGATCATCTATCAAAACTCCAATATAAGCCTGGGACCGATCTAGAATAACAGGTTCCTCACCTCGAATATATTGGACTGCATTAATACCTGCTATTATGCCTTGAGCAGCTGCTTCCTCATAACCTGAGCTTCCATTTATTTGACCTGCAAAGAAAAGCCCACCAATTGCCTTACTTTCTAAAGACAACTTCAGATCCCTTGAATCAATGCAATCGTACTCTATTGCATATGCAGGTCTCATATTCCTTACATTCTCTAGGCCAGGAACACTTCTATACATTTCCCTTTGAACATCTATGGGCATACTGGTAGACAAGCCTTGAGGATACATTTCCTTTGTATACTTCCCCTCTGGTTCAATGAAAACTTGATGGCTTTCCTTTTCTGCAAATCTAACTACCTTATCCTCAATAGAAGGGCAATATCTAGCCCCCACTCCTTCTATACTTCCTGAATACATAGGAGCTCTATGAAGGTTTTCTCTGATAATATCATGGGTTTTTTTAGTGGTATAGGTTAACCAGCAAGGAACCTGTTCTCGCTCAATGGTGTCATTTAAAAAGGAAAAGGGAATTATTTCTTTGTCTCCATGCTGAGGTATCATTTTTTCATAATCTATAGAATTACCATCGATTCTAGCAGGGGTTCCTGTCTTAAACCTTTGGAGGTTAAAACCTAGGTCTTTTAAGTTGTCAGACAAATGATTCGCAGGAAAATATCCATTTGGACCACTATTTACGCTATATTCACCAATTATTATCCTACTTTTTAAATAAACTCCTGTTGCTACTACTGCAACTCTACAGGTATAAACATCGCCTATAGCTGTCACAACTCCATTTACTTTGCCATTCTCAACTAAAATTTCTGTAATCTCACCTTGAATAATGTCTAAATTCTCCTGTTTTTCAAGGGTGCCTTTCATAAGTCTATGATAATCATGCTTATCAGCTTGAGCACGTAAGGAATGGACTGCCGGACCCTTGCCTGTGTTTAACATTCTTATTTGTATAAAGCATTTATCTATGTTTAGTCCCATCTGCCCTCCTAAGGCATCAACTTCTCGAACTAAATGACCCTTTGATGTACCACCTATAGATGGATTGCAGGCTAGCATTGCAATATTATCAAGATTTGTGGCAAATACAGCAGTGCGGTAGCCCATTCTTGCACCTGCTAAAGCTGCCTCACACCCTGCATGACCACCGCCTATTACAATTATATCGTAATCTCCTGCTTTAAGTCTCATTCTTTCTCCTACTTTCCTAAACAAAACTCGGAAAAAATTTTATCTATTAAATCATCAGTTATCGTTTCACCTGTAATACTGCCTAGACTATCTACAGCACTTCTTAAATCGATGGATACTATATCCATGGGGAGTAGGTTATCTATACCTTCTAAAGCGTCTAAAAGGTGTTTATGCGCTTTATTTAATGTCTCTTGATGCCTTATATTGGTTATCATTAGATCATTAGACATTTCTAGCTCCCCTCTAAAAAACATTTTATATATTATATCCTCAACTTTGTCAATGCCTTTTCCAAGGGTTAATGATGTTTCCACTATTGGCCTTTCCTTGCCTATTAACTCTTCAATTTCATTCCTATCTAGCACAACAGGCTTGTCTATTTTATTTAAAATAATCAATGACTTTCTGTCTTTAAGGTATTTTAATATTTCTCGGTCTTGGTCTTCTAATGGAGAGGAAGCATCTAAAACTGTGATAATTAAATCAGCACTTTCTATATTCTGTTTTGATCTTTGTATACCAATTTGCTCCACCTGATCTAAGGTTTCTCTTATACCAGCAGTATCAATTATCCTAACAGCAACGCCTTTTATATTAATAAACTCCTCTATCACATCTCTGGTAGTTCCAGGTATATCCGTTACGATTGCCCGGTCTTCCTTTACTAGAGCATTTAATAGAGAAGATTTTCCTACATTGGTTTTGCCTATTATAACAGCTTTAATTCCCTGTCTTATTAATCTGCCATGCTCAGCAGTACTAAGGAGATATTCAATATCCTTTACTATATCAGTTATATTTTCCTTTATTGACTGGCTGGCAACTTCATCAATATCTTCCTCTGGGTAATCTATAGTAACTTCGATATGGGCCATGATATCAATAAGCCTCGCCCGCATTCTTTTTATATGTCCAGATAGGCTGCCCTCCATTTGATTAATGGATGCATTGGCTAATTTTTCGGTCTTAGCACAAATTAAATCCATAACTGCTTCGGCTTGAACCAAATCTATCCTTCCATTTAGAAAAGCCCTTTTAGTAAATTCCCCCGGCTCAGCTAACCTGGCTCCTTTTTTTATAACCTCTTTAAGAATGTTAGTTATAGGAATTATACCGCCGTGACAGTGTATCTCCACTACATCCTCTGCAGTATAGGATCTTGGCCCTTGCATATAGGCAAGAAGCACTTCATCAATAATGTTTCCCTTTCCAT
>JAAYKZ010000373.1 GCA_012522165.1 Clostridiales bacterium | reverse complement strand
GTTATAGTAATATTAAACTGAGCCATGGTTCATCCTCCTCGGTTTGGTATTTGTTTAGCAACTATATTTTACCGAGGTATGAGCTTTGGCTCAACTCCTTTTTACACCATTATATAGACTTAATCATTAATATTGGCGCATAATATAAAGAGTCGTTATGTAATGCTTTTGTTAAAATAATTTAACATTATTGTTTACATACCGTATAATATTTGTGCTACTATAATAATCAATATGAAATAATTGGCAGGGCTTAAATTCGCAAAAGGAGTTGGTACATCGATGCCTGATAGTATTAAAATAAAGGTTAATGATCAGATTTATAAAACCAAAATAGGAACAACTATAGAAGAATTTATAGAGACTTATGGAATTAAGTGTTCTACTCAAATTGTAGCTGCAAAAGTTGATAATAAAATACAAGAATTGACTTATAATTTAAACAGGGATTGTAGGCTGGAATTTGTAGATCTATTGTCCAAGGATGGAATTAGAATATATGTTAGAGGATTGACTTTTATATTTATTAGAGCCTGCCGGGAGTTGTACCCAGAATGCAATGTGTCCATAGAACATTCTATGAGCAAGGGCCTTTATTGTGAGATTTGTGGAGGCATTAACTTAACTCCTAGTAAAGTTAAAAAAATTGAAAAGCGTATGAGAGAAATAGTTGAGTTGGATGAACCTTTTGAAAGGTACACCGTATCCATTGAGGAAGCTAAGGCAATCTTTACAGATATGGGTTTTTTGGACAAATTAGATATCTTGGAATACCGGCCCGAGGAAACTGTCAATTTATACCGCTGTGGTTGGATGACGGATTATCTATATGGATATATGGTTCCTAGCACAGGCTATTTGAAGAAATTTGAATTAATGTTTTATTTACCAGGAGTGATAATAAGGCATCCAACAGTAGATGCTAAGGGTGAAATACCTGAATTTGTTGACAGCCCCAAACTTTATAAGATATTTCGTGAGGCGGAGAAATGGAGTCAAATTATAAAGGTGGAAAATGTAGCTCAGTTAAATAAAATGATTGAGCAAGGCAGGGGCGGCGATTTGATAAGAATGAATGAAGCCTACCTTGAAAATCAAATTGCAGATATAGCCAATGAAATCTATGAAAATGCCGATAGAATTAAACTAGTATTAATTGCTGGGCCATCATCTTCAGGCAAAACTACTTTTGCACAACGTTTAAGGGTTCAGTTGATGGTTAAAGGTTTGGATCCTGTACCCATTTCAATGGATGATTACTTCCTTAATCGTGAAGATATTCCTGTAGATGAAAATGGAGAAAAAGATTTGGAGTCTATAGATATTATTGATATTGACCTTTTCAATGAGCAGATGACAGCTATGATCCAGGGCGAAGAAGTAGAAATTCCTAGATACAATTTTCAAAGGGGAAAGAGAGAGTATATAGGAAATAAAGTTAAACTAAAATCAGGACAATTAATTATCGTGGAGGGTATTCACGCTCTCAATGAAAAATTAACAGCTATGATTCCTAAGAGTAACAAGTATAAAATATATATAAGTGCATTGACTCAGCTTAACATTGATAATCATAACCGAATACCTACCACTGATACTCGTTTGATTAGAAGAATGGTAAGGGATTTCAAATTTAGAGGTACTTCTATAGAGGATACCCTAAGTTTGTGGTCTAATGTTCGCAGGGGTGAAGAAAGGAATATATTCCCTTTTCAAGAGCAAGCAGATATTATGCTAAACACAGCTTTGATATATGAATTGGCGGTGCTTAAGCCCTATATATTACCCTTGTTGGACGAAATTGATGAGGATAGTCCATATTATATTGAAGTAAATCGGATTAAGAAATTCATGAAGTATTTTGTAGAATTAGAAGATGACGACATCCCCAACAATTCCATATTACGGGAATTTATTGGGGGGAGTTGTTTCTAAAGTACTAGTTCCTATATTCTTATCATAGAGGGGGAGTTAAATTTGAATAAGAAAAAAATAAAAACTAAAGTTTTAATTATTCTAATAGCAATATCCTTATTGATTACTTCAGGATGTGGGCAATTATTGGATAGATTAATGGGATATGAGGAACAGCTACCTAATCAGCAAAATGTAGAGGTAGAAATTCCTTCACATGAATCCAATGAAGATGAGCAGATACAAGAACAAGAGCCAGACAATCCACTGCAGCCACCAGAAGAGGAAAAACCAACAGGTACGACTAGTCTCAAGATCAGTGTGGTAGGGGATATAATGGTGCACGCGCATCAGTTAAAAGCAGCTAAACAATCTGATGGTAGCTATGATTTCACTGAAGTTTTTGAGGATATAAGGCCTTATTTAGAAGAAGCTGATATAGCTATGGGCAATCTTGAGACAACCATTAGCACAGATGAGGTTGGCTACTTTGCATATCCCAGGTTTAGAAGCCCTGAATCTCTTATTAGTGCATTAAAAGGAGCGGGATTTGATGTAATAACTACCGCAAATAATCACAGCTTAGATGGTGTAGAATTTGGAGTAATAAATACATTAGACAAATTAGATGAATATGGTTTGCTACATACGGGAACAGCCCGTTCACCCGAAGAGCGGGATAGGGTATTGATAGTAGAGAAAAATGATATTAAGGTAGCTATACTGGCATATACCTATGGTACTAATGGAATGGAGAGTGCTATCGATAAAGATAAGCTTTCTTATATGGTAAATTATCTAAATGACATATCTAAGATAGAAAAAGACATTCAAAGAGCAAAGGAAGAAGGAGCCGAGTTTATTGTAGCATGCACTCATTGGGGTGACGAGTATGTAAGAAACCCCAATCAAGCACAAAAGGAGATGGCAGATAAGCTGTTTTCTATGGGAGTGGATGTTATTTTTGGCAGCCATGCCCACGTAATTCAGCCAACAGAGAAAAAGACTATTATAACCGATGAAGGTGAACAAAAAGATGTTTTTGTAATTTATTCCCTGGGGAATATAGTCTCCAATCAGAGGGATCGTTATAGGGATAGTGGTCTTATTCTCAATTTGGAAGTTGTAAAGGATTATGATAAAGGGACTATAGAGATAGGTGAAATAGATTACATTCCCACCTGGGTATATAGATATACTGAGAAAGATAAATTACATTATCGTATTTTACCTGTAAAAGACTTTATGGATGATAGCTTTGATGCCACTACCAATGCAAGAATAAAGGAAGTGTGGAATGAAACTACCAGCCATTTAGATGATGAATATATAAAGGCCAGGGATTAATCCCTGGCCTTTTATTTATCTTAGTGAAGGAATAACACGAACTGAATACTTTAAAATCAGCTTTACAAGGGTTACTTGAATGGGTATTAAGAAAATCCTTGAAAGAAGATTAGATGGTAAAAAGGCAATAAATGCTTTTCCTGTAATCATGCTTAGCCACAGAGGAGTTAGCATTATAGACGTAATTGCTTCGGTTAGGGCAATAATTAATAACAGACGCCACCAGCTCTTATTTTGATTATAAAAGCTAGCCAACAAGCCAGGAATAAGACCGGACAATGCGCCATTAATAGTAAAGCCAGGGAAATATGGGCCTAAAGGCTTAACTAAATACCCTAGAACATCTGCTAGTGCCCCTGTGATGGCTCCGTATACAGGACCTAAAAGAATACCACTTAGAAAAATAGGTACCGGTCCGAAACTGATTCAAAGAACAGAAAATCCTCCTAT
>JAAYKZ010000372.1 GCA_012522165.1 Clostridiales bacterium | reverse complement strand
TCCAGAACCTACGGACAATGATGAATTCGAGCTACCTAATGAGCCGAAATCCACACCTCCCGAAACTTCAAGAGGCCCCATTCCAACTTTTGCACCTGCACCGGAGGTAGCTCCCCAACCTGTATAATTACCATCTGCATCAAATTTTATAGTCGCACCAATTTTACCTGATATTTCTGAACCTCCTGCACCGGCTTTGGCCCCTACAAGAACTGTTATTTCAGTCTCCCCTGTTTTAAAATTCTTTTTTATTGCTCCGCCTATCCCTTCCAGTATCTCAAGTTCCCAAGTATCACATGTTACGCCAAAAGAAGCTGGTCCCAGTGTAACAGATAGTTTTTTACCCTTTATAGCACACTCTTTTTTCTTTTTTTTCGGTGTTTCCATTGGGCTTACTGCTTCAGGCTTATATTGTGAAAGGTCTTCATCAGATGTTACAATGGGTGCTATATAATCCGCCAAAGCATAAGTTGTCGGTAACGCGGAAAAGTCAGTTATAATAGGCATGATACTAGCGTATACTGTTATTTCTCTTATTTGATTAACATAATCCAAGACATCTTGATCATAAATAGAGCCTGTTACCTGATCCGATATTTTCCAATATTCATACATTAGATCCTTTATTCCTTCATAGTTAGCCAAGGTTAAATCTCTCCATGCATAGAAGTGGGAATCAGCCATTTGGCCGGAAAGTTTGTTGATTTCTTTGGCAAGTGCCTTAGCTCCTCCTATATCATTTTCGAGAATTTTCTTTTCCATGTTTTTATATGTTCCGCTCTCACGTATGGATTCAAGATCTTTTTCAAATTGTTTATCAATCTCTTGCCTTTTTGCTAAAGTTTTATTATATTCCTGTTCAATTTTATTTGCATAATAATCGTTTACCAGTTCCAGCATAAAAAGCTTTTGACCATATGATGGCAGTAGTTCAACTTTTTCTACCGCACCTAAATCTAAATCGTCGCCTCCAAAGCCATAATCATCACCGTAACCGTAATCATCTTCGTAACCATAATCGTCATCGTAGTCGTAATCATCGTCGTAGTCATAATCATCATCGTAGTCGTAATCATCGTAGTCGTAATCGTCACCGTAGTCGTAATCGTCACCGTAGTCGTAATCGTCATCAATGTCTTTAAAGCCATCCATCATATCCTCTGGATGATATTTTGCAGCAAAAGTGAAAGCTCCAATAAACCCAACTTCCATTGTTTTTTCCATCAAGGGCTTTAAATTCGGTAAAGTAGCTAGAAAAGCACCTCTACTCTCCCATTTTGGTAACGATGGCATTATTAATTTATCATTCTGGGGTTCATTTGGTTCATCTGAATTATCGTTAGGGTCCTCATTATCAGGATCATTATCTAAAAGCTTATCCCATGGTGGAATATCGATTACCCCACCCTGGCCCTTGGCGGCTTTATATGCAGCTCTTAAAAAGGGCGAATACCCTAATTGCGCTGCTTTAATAATCTCGTCTATGGCTTTTTGACCTTCATTCCTCTGAATATAAACAACTGCCATGCCTTCATAGGCTGAACCAAATTGATTATCAATTTCAAGTGCTTTTGAAAAGCACTCTTCGGCTTGATCTGTTTGGTGTTTATCAAGGTATGAGTTCCCCAAATTGGTTAAAACCATGGGTGAATTACCTTCTATGTTTAGGGCATATTGAAGGACTATTATTGAATCATCGATATCCTGTAAATCCTTAAGAATAGTGCCAAAATTATTTACTATAATAGCATCCTCTGGATTTGCCAAAACTGATGCTGCAGAAAGCACTATAGGTAGATATTCGGAAGATGCTGTTGCTGAAAGAATAACAGCGGCGGTAGAAAGGTCCCGAGACGAGGTAAACATATCAATAGATGAATCGAGCTTAGATTTCCCTTCATCTACATAATTTTTTTCCTCATGGGAAAGTTTCTCATAATATAAATCAAAATATTTCTCCGCCAAAGCTATGATGCCGCTTTTTAGTTCTTTTAAAGCCTTATTGCTTCCCTGAGTGCTCTTAGGAGAATTT
>JAAYKZ010000039.1 GCA_012522165.1 Clostridiales bacterium | reverse complement strand
GGTTTAATAGGATCATAGCCATCCGTTTCATGGAGGTAAACAACTATCTTCCCGATAGGCTGAGGATATTATCCTCAGGAAGGGAAGGAGTGAGGGAACCTGAAATTGTCACCTATTATTATGATACCAGCCTAAGTTTTACAGATAAGGAGCTAAAGGCTTTAGAGAGCTGGAGAGCAGATGGTAGTAACATAGCTATGGATAAGATGTTTCAGTTATTATTTATAAAGCAGTGCAATGCACTAAATGACAACTTACCAGAGTTATTTGAAAAGACCAACGACTACGCAGAACTCCTTCTAACCATCTCCTACAATGATCCCGATGGAGTAGTCTATAGGTTAGTTCATGATATTGATGAAGAATACTTTAATATAGAATCCAGGGATGGGAATGGACAGGTAGAGATAATTGGCTGGCTATATCAGTACTATAATTCCGAGCGGAAGGATGAGGTTATAAATATCCTATCTAAAAAAACAGTAAAAAAACAGGATATTCCCGCTGCCACCCAGTTATTTACTACTGACTGGGTTGTAAGATATATGGTAGACAACTCCCTGGGGAAGTATTGGTTAGAGAGGAATCCCAATAGCATAATAAAAGATTCCTTGAAATATCTGATGCCCGGTGAAATTCCCGTCGTAGATGAAAAGATTTCCCCTGAGGATATTAAAGTATTTGATAATGCTATGGGGAGTGGACACTGTCTTTGCTATGCTTTCGATGTATTGCTAATGATATATGAATCAGAGGGCTATACAGCAAGAGAAGCAGCAAGGCTAATTGTGGAGAAAAATCTTTATGGCCTAGATATAGATAAAAGAGCCTATCAATTAGCGTATTTTGCTATTATGATGAAAGCTAGACAACACGATAGGAAAGCCTTAGATGGGACCTTAAGCAATAATCTTAGCTACTTTGAAGATTCTACCATGATAAATAGAGGTCATTTAGATTACCTAGGCGTTAACATGGATAAAATTGATAGGGAACAAGCCCTAAAAGATTTAAAATATCTAATAAAAGAATTTGAGAATGCTACAGAAATAGGCTCTATTTTAAGGCTGGATCCTATTCATAAGGATTTAGTTTATCAATTTATAAATGATGATCATGAAAAAGGCCAGGCTGTACAAGTTAGAATGGAAGAAATAGATATAGAAAAAACTCAAAAGCAATTAAGGAACTTAATAAAAATAGCGGGCATGCTAATGGATAAATACCATATAATGGTAACCAATCCCCCTTACTTAAATAAATTCGATAAAAATTTAAAGAAATATGTTGGGAAGAACTATAACGACTATAGAGGCGACTTATTCTCTGTGTTTATATACAACAATTTAGAAATGTGCAAAAAAGGTGGATACTCTGCATATATGTCCCCCTTTGTATGGATGTTTATTAAAAGTTATGAAAAGCTTAGGGAATATATTATAAAAACTAGACATATCTCTACCCTTATACAAATGGAGTATTCTGCTTTTGAAGAGGCAACAGTACCTATATGCACATTTGTGTTACAAAACAACAAATCTGAGGAGAAAGGGCAATATATTAAGCTCTCTGACTTTACAGGTGGAATGGAGATACAGAGGATTAAGACTTTAGAGGCAATCGAAAATCCTAGGTGTGGCTATTATTATGAATCAAATCAAGAAAATTTTGGTAAAATTCCTGGAATGCCAATAGCTTATTGGGCAAGCAATAATGTAATTGAAGCCTTTGAAAAGGGATTGCCTCTAAACTCCTTGATTGATCCAAGGCAAGGATTAGCGACAGCAGACAATAATAGGTTCTTAAGGTTATGGCATGAAGTGGATATCAATAAGATATGTTTTAATGCTAATTCTATAAGCTCATCAATAGAGTCTAAGGCCAAATGGTTTCCTTATAACAAAGGAGGAGCTAGAAGACAGTGGTATGGAAACTATGATTATGTAGTAAATTGGGAAAATGATGGTTTTGAAATAAGGAATTTTAAGGATGACAGGGGAAGACAACGTTCAGTTGTAAGAAATCCTGGCTATTATTTCAAAGAAGCCATTACCTGGTCATTAATAACTAGTGGTGGATTTAGTATCCGATATAGAGAGCCTGGCAGTATTCATGATGTTGCTGGTATGTCAGCCTTTGCAAATGATCATGATAATCTAATGTATATATTGGGTATTATGAGCACCAAGATATCTAACTATATTTTTAAAATGCTAAATCCTACTATAAATTTACAGATAGGGGATTTTAACAATTTCCCAATACTGCTTTCAGACAATCAAAGGGTGCTAGAAATAGTTAAAGAAAATATCTTAATCGCCCAAATGGACTGGAACTCCTTCGAAACATCATGGGACTTTGTAACCCATCCTTTATTAGATAAAAGTAAGCAGGGAGAAGTCCCTTCTACTATTGAAGCTGCATATGAGAACTGGAAGACATTTGCTAATAGTAATTTTGAAAAACTCAAAGCCAATGAAGAGGTGTTAAACCGTATATTTATTGAGATCTATGGTTTGGAGGATGAATTAACTCCAGAGGTGAGTGATAGAGATATTACAATCACTAAGATTTTTGATAATAAAGATGAAATCTATGAAGATATAAAAGGAAATAGCTATATATTAACCAAAGAAGATGTTATAAGATCCTTTATCTCCTATGGTATAGGCTGTATATTTGGTCGATATTCCTTAGATGTGGAGGGTTTAGCCTATGCCGGAGGGGAGTGGGATGATGGTAAATATAAGAGTTTTAAGCCTGTTGATGATAATGTTATATTAATTACAGATGAAGACTATTATATAGAGGATATTACATCTAAATTTGTAGAGTTTGTTGAAGCCGCTTTTGGTGCTGAGTATTTACAAGAAAACCTAGAATTTATAGCACAGGCTTTAGGTGGCAAAGGTGACCCTAGGGAAGTTATAAGAAATTACTTCCTAAAAGATTTTTATAAAGACCATGTAAGAACCTATAAGAAGAGGCCTATATATTGGCTTTATGACAGCGGTAGACAAAATGGATTCAAGGCTCTTATTTACATGCACAGATATAATGAGGATACCACTGGAAAGGTGAGGGTGGATTATCTTCATGAAATGCAGAAGATCTATGAAAGAAATATAGAGAATCTGAAGGAAGAGATGATCCATAATAACAATCCTAGAGAGGTCACAAAAATGGAAAGGCTAATACAAAAGCTGATCAAACAATTGGATGAATGCAGGAAATACGATGAAAGAATAGCTCACCTGGCTTTAAGGCGAATTTCTATAGATTTGGATGATGGGATAAAGGTAAATTATGATAAGATACAACTGGATGAAAACAATAAGAACCTAAAGATACTAGCTAGGATATAAATAAAGGGGTATTTGAAGATGGCAGAATTGAGTTTAAAACAAATTGAAGAAAGACTAAACTCCGAATTTACTGGACAAAGCCGAAAGATAGTGTTTTGGTATGATGCAAAACAGGAGTTTATAGAAGACATAAAAAATTTAAAACTTGAAAATGCTAAGATCCATTATCTAACTGAAACCAATTCCTTTGAAACAAAGGTTTTGTTGGAAAGAAGAGATAAAAAGAGCAATTATCTTATATATGCTCCCTTTGCCAAGCCCAAGTCAGAGTTCAATCATCTGGCAGATACCCTTAAGTATTCCAAAGAGTTTGTTGCTGATAGGATAAGCTTAATGATGAATGATTTAGGAATAGATACAAAGTATAGGGCGGTACTGGAAAGACATTCTTCCTTCTTTAATGCTAAGGTTAGAAGAAATAGGTTCTATAGATTAGAAGCAGAATACAATAATGAAGACCATATAGAGATAGCCCTCCTTAGTGCAGCAGTAAGATCCAAGGTTGCAAGTTTTGAAGAAGTAGTACGTAT
Organism: Clostridiales bacterium; assembly: GCA_012522165.1. Taxonomy (GTDB): domain Bacteria; phylum Bacillota; class Clostridia; order Caldicoprobacterales; family UBA3941; genus JAAYGY01. Next base: position 2,798 of record JAAYKZ010000039.1, on the reverse strand, counting down.
TCTAATTACCCAAGAAGATTTGAATGATAGTGAGCATTTTAAAGAACTACAAAAGTATGACCTTGAAGAGGTGTTTTGGAAACATTGCCATAAGACCTTTTCCTTTGTAAATGAAACGCCCAGCCTAGAAAAATTGGTTATTAGCTTATTTATAACCTATGCAGAGAGGGAGATAGATGGGAAACTGCCTTCATCCTTAAATAGATATATTCTGAACAAGGCTGGTACTGTTATGGCCTTTATGGACCAACTTAAGAATAATCTTGCATATTGGGAAGCCTTTGATTCTCTATCTCAAATGGTTTACAGAAAAATTAACGGGCATAAGGTGTTTAAAGGCTTTAATGTAGAAGAACTTATAAACCTTGATTTGTTCGATTTTGTAGATAAAAAAATTATAGAATGGGTAGTGAATCGGCTACTGGATGAGAATATAAACGCAAGAATAAAGGATATGGATATTCCAAGTCTTTGTGAGTTTAGAGAGCTTAAGCATTTTGGCAGCAAATACTCAAATGAGTATCGGGTTTTAAAATATGGATTCTTTATAATTAGCTGTGCAAATTATAGACCAGAGTCCAATATTGTATCAATAATAGACAGGTATCATAAGGAGGTCTATAAAATTGATACCTATTATAGGAAGTTCTATTACTATCTTGATAGAATATTAGATGACCATATCTTTGACGAGCTTAGGGTGTTGGTAGAGAATATTTATACTAATAGATATTTAGATGTCATTACAAAGGAGTTTAATAACACCTTTTCCTATGAAGCTATTAGTGGAAAATATAAGCTACAAAGAGATTTTTATAAAAACTATTTAGCCCATGCTAAAAATAGAGTAATCGTTATTATATCCGACGCCTTCAGGTACGAGGTAGCAAAAGAACTGGTTAAAGAACTGGAAAAGGATAAAAAGGTAAATTCAGTAAATATAGAACCCCAAATAGGCATCCTGCCTTCCTTTACTGGCATGGGTATGGCGGCCCTTCTCCCTCATGAAAAGTTGGAGGCAGATGAGATAGGAAATGGACTGGTAGATGGAAAGTCTACCTCCTCCCTAAAGGCAAGGGATAGTATTATTAAATCTTATAATCCAAATAGTGCTGCTATATCCTACGATGCACTTCAAAAGTATAGTCGTGAAGAGATGGAGGATTTCTTTGTCGGTAAATCCATTATCTATATCTATCACAATAAGATAGATGATAGAGGAGAGTCTGGAGACGAAGATCAGGTCTTCACAGCCTGTATAGAGGCCATAGAAGAGATTCACGGACTTATTAGAAAGTTAACTGACAGGATCTCTGCCACCAGATATATAATTACTGCTGATCATGGCTTCATTTATAAAAGGGATAGAATAAAAGAGTCAGCTAAGATAGAAAATGTATTCTCTAGGGACGATGTGGTAAATAAGCGGTATGTATTATCCGATTATGAGTATTCCGTTATAGGGACAAAGACTATTGAAATGTCCAAGGTATTAGGAAACTCACATAAAGGCTTTATTACCTTTCCTCTTACCTCCAATATATTTAAGGTACCTGGGGGAGGGCAGAATTATATCCATGGAGGAAGTTCGCCCCAGGAATTATTGGTGCCAGTGGTAGAGGTGAGAACCAATAGAGGACGTGTAGAAAGCCGTGATGTAGGTATTTCTTTAATTAGCATGCTTACCAGGATAACCAGCCTAATAATCACTTTAGATTTTATACAAACAGAGGCCATAAGCGATGTGGTAAGGCCAGCTAAATACAGAATTGCCTTTGTAGATGAGAGTGGGGAAATTATATCAAATGAAGAAATTCATCTAGCAAACAGCACTCAACAAGAATCGGCTAAGAGGGTGTTTAGTTTAACATTTAATCTAAAGAATCAAAAATATGCTAGGGATAAGACATATTATCTAGTGATAGAAAACTGGGATACTGGAGTCCAGGTTTTACGTCATGAAGTGATTATAGACATAGCTTTTGCTGATGATTTTGGTTTTGATATATAAGGGAAGAGCCTCCAATTACTAGTATGGCTGGTTTAGGAACAGCCTCTCCTAAATTGGTGGGCTCTTTTAACATAATATTCTATAGTTCAGCAGCAGATGCCGTTTTTAAGGCTTTGGGAGTAGAGTAATAATAGGAGAAAGAAAGGGACGAGAGGTCAACATACATTTATTAGTGTTGCCAATCTTGTCCCTTAAATTTAAAGATCCACAATTCTGGAATGTATGGACAGGAAAACTAGAAAGAAAAATTAATTGGGAAAATATTAGTAATGATTGGCAAAGCATTCACAGCATTTAAGGATAAGGATTGTATATCGGTTGTGTAATCTAATTATTAATATAATTGTGCATGTACATATTAATGTACAATCTACTAGTGAATATTTTCACTAGTAGATTTTTTACGTATATATATTGTTATTCCTCATAAAGACATTATGTGCTTCAACCGAACATCTTTTATTAGCCGGAGCCATGATACAAGGAATAAAGGTATGGTTGAGAACAAAAGACTGTTAGATTATAATTATTATTAAACAGATTAAAAAGCAAAGGGATATAAGTATCTGGAATATCAATGCACCTCATTCTTGGTAGATAGAGATGTAGATGATTAGATTGATGTCTGGCAAAGTATAAGGAATATACTGAAGTGTAAGAATTGAGGAAGTTACAATCATTAATATAGATTTTAAGGGGGATTCCATGGATAAGACAGAGTTAAAAAACTTTGCTATATATGCTAGGAGAAGATTAATACAGGAGATAAAAAACAAGGCTGCTAGGC
>JAAYKZ010000371.1 GCA_012522165.1 Clostridiales bacterium | reverse complement strand
TCATGATTTTTCTCTTGTCGTTATTTCTAACTCGTTACTTAAAAAGCAAAATTATATCTCGAAGGTGACATTTTCATAGAATAAAATCATGATTTTTTAGGTGACATTTTCACAGGTTATTGACACTTAATGGCAAAGTAATTTAGACAATTATTATAATTTCCTAAAACATGGTAATAATATACTTGGAGGTGTATTGTATTATGCTTAAAACCTGTTTACATAAAATTCAAACTCTTAGCTTCTATATGAGCGATGATATAGACAAACCCCGACCTATACTGGGCATAATAATGGACTTTTTACTGATTCTTTTAGGGCTTTTTAGCTTGCTGTATTTGTGGTTGGTTTATAGAACAAAGTCCCCTCTCTTGTCCCTGATAATCTCTCTTTTGGTTACAGGCCTCTTTGGATTTGGCCTTTTTTTGAAAAAAAGGTCAGGTTATAGAAAAAATCGTAATCGTATGCGCAGGTTTGTTGCCCGAGAGTATATGGCAGATAAGCTAAGCCTACTAAGTAGGCAAGAGTTTGAGTGGCATATTATTAAAGCCCTATCCAGTATTAAGGAGCTATCCAATCTAGAACAACGAAAAGGTTATTTCAAAGCCCTATACAATAACATGCCAGTAGCCATTGGATATCACCAAGCCCCCCCTAATGGCCATGAGACCTATGAAGGAGTATGGTCCTTTTATAATTCCTTCCGTTCTAGAGGGTATAGTGGCCTTATCTACATATCATCGGGCTATTTCGAAGAAGCCTGCCATAATCTTGAAGATAGGGATTTAGATACACCTATTACCCTTCTTAATATTGATAATTTATTGGACCTTATGGAAAAAGCCCACATGCATCCTGATGAAGAATTTCTGGATGACCTAGTCCAAGAAAAAATAAGAAAATATAGGGAAAAGTTAAATAAAGATAAGGAAAAGGTACCTGCGTTCTACAAACTAAAAAGGTATATAACCTCTTCCCTATTGTTCTTTGGAGCATCCTTTTTGTTTCCCTCATACTTCCCCTTCTACTTTGTCTTATCCATCCTTTTCCTGGTCCTAGGTCTTTTAAGTCAGGTATTGTCTTCTAATAGGGCTGTTCATTAGGGCAGCTCTATTTTTGGATTTTTTGTTGATTTTCTGTAGAGTACAAGTCTATTGCCTATAATCTGTACTTCTTCAGCCGATAGCTCATTAGCCAATCTATGAAAAATATCCTTTATATCGCCCTCTGCATTGGGCAATACGTGGATCTTAATAAGTTCTCTGGCCTCCAGGGCATCATCTAGCTGCTTTATTAGATTCTCACTTATTCCGCCCTTGCCAATTTGAAAGATACTGTCTATTCTATTGGCCATAGCCCTTAAAAAACTTCTTTGTTTACTTGTAAGCATTTTTTCACTCCCATTATTCAATAAAATCAAACTCTAGATCATTCATCCTTACAGTATCCCCATCATTAATCCCCATATCCCTCAAGGCATCTATAATCCCCAGTCTTCTAAGAGCTCTCTGGAAATACTGCATAGATTCATAATCATCTAAATTAACGCTACCTAGTAGCCTGTCAACAGCTGGTCCAGATACCACATATACACCCTCTTCAATCTCAATCTCAAATGGCTCCTCCTCAATAATCTCATCAAGCCTATCCCATTCCTCCTCAAAGGGCTCTAATGGTGGCAACTCTTCCAGCATTTTTATCAGCTCTGCAAGTAGCTCATCAAATCCTTTAGCAGTAGCCGCCGACACAGGAAATACTTTTATTCCTTTACCTTCTAATTCCTCTTTTAACCTAAGGATATTCTCCTGAGCAGAAGGAATATCCATCTTATTGGCTGCTACTACCTGGGGTTTTTGTGCTAGTTCCTTGCTAAAGGATTCTAATTCCTTGTTAATAGTATAAAAATCCTCTATAGGGTCTCTACCCTCTATTCCTGATGCATCCAATACATGAACCAATATTCTGGTTCTTTCAATATGTCTAAGGAAGTCAATTCCCAGACCCACACCCTGATGCGCACCCTCTATTATACCTGGGATATCTGCCATTACAAATGATTTATCGAATCTTGTCTTAACCACTCCCAAGTTTGGTGTAAGGGTGGTAAAGTGATAATTTGCAATCTTTGGCCGAGACTCAGTAAGGATGGACAGGATAGTGGATTTACCTACATTGGGATAACCAATTAGACCTACATCAGCAATGGATTTAAGTTCTAAAATAACCCATCGCTCTTCTCCCTTTTGCCCCTCTCTGGCAAATCTAGGAGCCTGTCTAGTGGAAGTAGCAAACTTTGCGTTACCTTTGCCGCCTTTGCCTCCATAAGCCAATATCCTGCGTTCCCCTGGCTTTGTGAGATCAGCAAGAATTCTGTTGGTCTCTGCGTCCCTTATAATAGTCCCGGGAGGCACTTCTATTATTAAATCTTCGCCTTTTTTACCATACATATTCTTGCCACGACCATCTTCTCCAGACTGGGCTTTAAAGGTTTTCCTATAGCGAAAATCCATTAATGTATGCTTGCCGGTATTGACAACAAAGACAACGTCTCCTCCATCTCCCCCATCTCCCCCATCGGGACCTCCAGCAGGTACATATTTTTCTCGTCTGAAGGATATGGCACCATTGCCTCCGTTTCCAGCCTTTATATATATCTTAGCTTTATCAACAAACATATATTCCATAACTCCTTGCTTTAATCATTAATGAATTATATCAGCACTCTAAGTATAATTCAATAATTTTCTAATCATTAATTCTTCCCTGAAAAATCAAGGAATATGAAAAAGGCCTATCACATATTTCACAATGCAATAGACCTAGAAAACCAATTTTACCTTTAATTTCTATCTTAGGCAAGTTTATTGTGCATAAACACTAACTTGTTTTTTATTCTTGCCTTTTCTTTCAAATTTGACTATACCATCCACCAACGCAAATAGGGTATCATCCTTACCTCTACCTACATTTACACCGGGATGAAGTTTGGTTCCTCTCTGTCTTACTAAGATGTTTCCAGCTAGAACAAACTGTCCATCTGCTCTTTTAACACCCAATCGCTTAGACTCACTGTCGCGACCGTTTTTAGAGCTACCTACTCCCTTCTTGCTAGCAAAGAGCTGAAGATCCATTCTAAACATCTATTCCACCTTCCTTTCCCGAATAGAAATATATTCACCGTATCCTAACTCAATACTTTTAAGTCCTAACAACATTGTTTCCAATACAATACCAGTTTCTTTAATCTTATCGTCAGTCAATCCCGACGGTATCTTCAAATGAGCTAAGCCACTCTCTTGATGATATAGAGGCTCAATTCCTACTACATCTATCAATCCCATCACTGCGGTCTGAACTAGGGCAGAAACAGCACTGCATACTATATCCTGTCCAGCCACATCAAATCCGGAATGCCCCTCTACCTTAAAAGAACAAATATTGTCTTGACTATCACGTACAACCAATATATTAATCATATTTATTCACAACTACCCAATGATTTTACTAATTTGAACTTGGGTAAAAGGTTGACGATGTCCTTGCTTTTTCCTGTAGTTCTTTTTGGGCTTATACTTAAAAACAATAATTTTCTTGCCTTTTCCATGCTTGATAACCTTTGCTTCTACTTTAGCCCCTTCTAAAGCAGGAGTTCCTACCTTTAAAGACTCATCGTCATTGATAGCTAATACTTCATCAAAGGTTACTACAGAACCTTCTTCAGTATTGAGCTTCTCAACTCTTATAACGTCATCTTCACGAACAAGGTATTGCTTTCCTCCAGTTTTAATGATAGCATACATTACATTGCACCTCCTCTAACCAGTCTCGCCGAATAATGGTACCTTACAGTTATTATCTGAAAGGATTTTAAACCGTATTCGTGCGGCTACACCTGAAATATTTTATCATACTGAATATAGCTTGTCAAACAAAAAAATTCGTAAATACCCTTGATTTTTCTTTGAATATATAGTATCATAATATCTGTTCGCAGAAACTACTGGGTGTGGCGCAGCTTGGTAGCGCGCTTGAATGGGGTTCAAGAGGTCGGGGGTTCAAATCCCTCCACCCAGACCAGTCAAAACCGCTTAAGACAAAGTCTTAAGCGGTTTTTTATTTCACTTTATTCTTCTTAAAATCCCTAACAATCACTTAAACTTTGAATTTCTATATTATCCTTCAATAAACTTTCTCAATTCATGATTGAATTTATTTCGTTCATCATAGAACAGTCCATGACCACTATATACAAAGGGGATAAGTTTGGAGTTTCTAATGCTTTGCTGCTGTATTTGTCCTAACTGGAAGGGGACAACTTCATCATGAATACCATGCATAATTAGAGTTGGAACTGTTATCCTTTCTAAATCAGAAAACAACTCTTCATCTATCCATGTTTTTGCAATGTCAGCTGTTGCCCATCCCGCTGCTTGTAAACCTAATTGAAAAAACCAGTCAGAAAAAGCCTGTGTTGTATGCTGAAAGAAAAATCTATCTCCAAATTCCCTTAACATTTTAGGCCGATCCCTATATGTATCCTGGATTATCTGGATTATGATTGACTTATCTACCCCATAAGGAAAATTAGGCCGTTTAATAAGGCTTGGCGCCGTTGCTGCAAAAAGCGCTAACTTAGATACGCCGTAACCTTTATGTCGAGCCATATACCTAATAGCAATAGCTCCTCCTGTTGAATGACCTGCCAATATAAAATTTTGTAATTTGAGAGCCTCAACTATACATCTAACATCATCAGCTAACCTATTATAGTCGTATCCATTCCATGGTTTATCTGATTTGCCAAATCCCCTCTGATCTAATCCAATGCATATATATCCGTATTTAGGAAGTTCATTAAACTGATACTCAAATAATTCATGACTTCCAGGCCAGCCATGTAAAAATACAATTGTCATATAGCCTCCTGGATTCAGATCCTCTACATAAAGTTTTACATTCTGCTGTACTGCAATATAGTATCCCATTGAAATACCCTCCTACAACTAAATTAGCTATATGACATATTATTAAATTAAACCTAGACTTGTGATTAATGTGAGTACCTTTAACAACACGCCTGTTTATGATAGACCATAGAGGGAGAAAACGCCTTATTTACACTTTTTATATGTTGTAATTAAACAGGGGTGGCCAGAAACCCCCCTTTGTATACTTCATCTTTATATCATTACGTATTCTTTGCATTCTTTAGTTTCGTTAACTCCTTCTCAAAGGCTAATAAATGTTTTCTATGAATATCCAGTGCTATCTTCTGATAAGAGCTCATGTGTATAGGGATTTCATTTAGGATTTCTTCACCTTTTTTAATTCTCTCCCTTTGGCGTATGATTTCATTTTGAATTTTTTTAATTGCATCAATTAATAATCTACCTCCCTAATATCAGGGCTTATGCTTGCAAATATTTATTATTCTCATTGCAACCGCCATCACATTTACTTCTTGGATTTTCACAGGGTGCACATGGTATATCTTCATTTCCAATGAGAGTATTATTAAGTTGGCTTTCAACTATATTCCATGGTATATTACATACAAGTTCATTGTCTAATAACAAATTGTTTGCTCCAGTTAAGGGGGATAGTACCAGTCCAGAATCCCTGTTATAGGCTATATAATTCTTTTGAACAATCCCATAATTCCCTTGAACAAATATGCCTTCTCTTCGACTTCCAACTACTTTATTCTGCGCTGTGAAGGAATTGTCGTGGTTGTATACAAAATAACCAGTGACTCTACTGTCTTTTATAATATTATTTATTCCCACAGTGTTGCTGCCTTCGCCAATTATTACCCCACCTGTACCATTATCTATTAAAGTATTGTTTAGTAATAAACTGTTTGTGCCCTGAATACTCATACCGTATCCTCTATTTCCAACAGCAGTATTTCTAACAAATACATTGTTACTATCTTGTTCTCTAAAACTGTGAAAGCCATCACCATAACAATTCTTGACGGTATTTTCTATAATCCAGTTGTTTGTGCTGCCTAAGACTAAATGCACGCCATCAAGCCGCTACATATTTCGTTCTTCCATATAAGGTTATAACTAGATGAAGAAACGTGGATACCGTAGTCTGCAGCATTGTATATTTTATTATTTACAATTCGATTACCACTTCCATAATCAATAAGCACGCCACTAATTGAATAATTTCGTATAGTTATACCATTTATTTCAACCCCAGTGATATCTGATAATATAAAGGCATTAAAAAGGATACCCATTCCATAAAATACAACATTCTTCCCTTTGGCTATAATTCGTATATTGTCCTTGGTTATATTTACTGTTTAAAAATAAAGTCCATCCTCCAGTAAGAGTACATCTCCAGGGGAAACTGCATCCGATGCTATAAGGGCAGTAATATCAGTAAGTGGTGTAACATTAATTACCGCCTTACTGACACTTCCTTTCATATATAGTTAACTATATATATTTAAATATCTGTTTAGTAGTAATGTATTGGAAAAATCACAATATGTTACAAGCTTCTCATTACATTTCTTCTGTAATCACAAAGATCATTAAGCAAAAAAATGCTCCCTTCTGACTTTTATAGAATTTCCGTCAGAAAAGAGCATTTTCGGCTATTTATAAGTGAGAGCTTTGGCTGATCTTACTAAGAAAGCTCAGCTTATACTTCTACAAATTTTCTTAAGTTGAGTCGTCCCCGTCTCAATATCCTTTCTACCTTCCTTGAAGGTAAGGGTTCACTAAAGATAAAGCCCTGAATAATATCGCAGTTTTTATTTACTAACATACGCAATTGCTCTTCTGTCTCTACTCCTTCAGCAATTACCTCTAAGTTTAGCCTATGAGCTAATTGAATGATGGACTCAGCTATGTAACTCTTATTCCTGTCATTAACAATATCTTGTACAAAAGATTTATCAATTTTCATATTGTTAATGGGTAAATGCTGCAGATAATTTAAGGAGGAATATCCTGTACCAAAATCATCTAGAGCTATTCTTACTCCCATTTGTCGCAATCGATCCAGTATTTCAATGTTTTCTTCCATAGACTCCATTAAACTATTCTCAGTAATTTCCAACTCCAAGTAGCTAGGATCTAGTTGTACTTCTTCCAGAATTCTCTCCAACAAATTCACAAAATCCCATCGCCTTAATTGAATAGGTGATATATTTACCGATACACGAACAGGTTTATAGCCCTTATCCTGCCACTGTTTATTCTGTTCACACGCTGTACGCAGCACCCATTCTCCAATTGGTATTATAAGTCCTGTATCTTCAGCCACAGGAATAAACTGATTCGGGGGTATAACTCCTCTCTTAGGATGATTCCATCGAATTAGCGCCTCTACAGCCTCTACCCTACCAGTTTTTAAATTGACCTGAGGTTGATATAATAGGTAAAACTCCCCTTTATCCAAAGCCTTTTTTAAATCCCTTTCTATATCTACCTTTTCAAACCCTCTATCGTTGGTTGGTACTTTACAAAATTCATAGGGGTCTACCAATTCACTTAATTTAAGCTCTGTTTTAGTTTGCTCTTCATATAATTTAAGTTTATAGTTGGCAATTTGAGTTAGCAAGTCACCTATACATATAGCGAATTCCATGAATTTACGTACTTCTTCTTCAGAATAAACAGGTAGTTTTTGTAAAGATGTTAAGTATTTTCTTTCAGGGAGACCTAACTCTAAAGCCTGCTTCTTGAAGTATCCTAAATCTAGAGGTGATAATATAAATTGGGACATGTAAATGTAAGCTGACACTTTATCCTGAATCATAATAGGAGTAATAGCATGAGTAATTCCATTTTCACATTTAAAACATGTGAATTCACTCTTGCTATGTAATTTTGAAACTAATTCAGATACTTTACCTGTGGACTCAATACATCTATGCACTATTTTAGGATTACCCTTATGGAACTCACTACAAAAATCATTCCATCCTATTTTGGTAAGAGCTGTACCATCAATATCAGCCACACCTGCTACTATGCCAGTAACCTCATAGAGTTTATCAAATAACCTTTGTAGTCTGTCAATCTCAATAAGGTCTGAAAACTTATAGCGCACACCACCAGCCACCTTATACATTTATTAATTTAACGAATAATGTAAATTATGTAATTTATTCATTCTCATAATCTAATTATAATACAAAATCTGCTAAAAACAAATACATATCGCGCCAATTTATCATAAATAGGAAAATATTCCTATAATTAAATAGGACTCATTTTTAATGAGTCCTATTTTCAAAGCCCTATATTAATTTAGAGGCAGATCTATAGATTTGATCATAAAATTACAATCGCCTAAAGGGGTTTTGACTGCAACTTTATCTCCTATCTTTTTAAGTAGCAAGGCATGACCTACTGGTGAAAGACATGAAGCACACTCTAATTCTGTAGTTTTATCTTCATAAAAAGGGGGCACTATTTTTAATTTGTCTATACTGTTATAATCCAAATCCTCAACTTCCACAATGCTCCCTATAAGCACAAATGGCCATTGTTCATTTTTAGTTATATCTGCATCAGCGGCCATAAAGCTTCTTATATGACTAGTATATTGATAAAATATACTTTGAAAATTATCCCTATCTTCAGTACGATCATCATAGAATTCCTTCAAAATATGGTTTTTTGTGCTTTCAATCTTTTTTAGGTGTTCATTCAAAAAATCAATAATCTGCTGTTGGTCATAATTTCCTTGCATTGCTATCCTCCTAAAAATTACATTAAAAGGTTATGCCATAATGCATAACAAGGCATTTCATGGAGATCCACGAAATGCCTTCCATGATAATACTATCATCAATGTAAATGATTGTCAAGTGTGGTAATATCTCACTTATTTTCAATAACCTCGCTTAGAATTTCCGCTAGATATTTGGCAGTTCTTTTTGCCTCGGCATAGGTTGTCAAATGATTTCCTATTTCTATAAGAATTGCCCTATTAGATATATGTTGATTATAACGTCCTGTACGTACTAAAATATCATCAGCTAATCCAGGATATTTTTCATTGGCTTTATTGGTAATTTTCAAAGCGAACTGATAATTTTCCCTCCAGTTTGGCTTTTGACTGAATCCTCCACTTATACCCTCACCAGTACCAATCACAATAAAAAATTTGGCTACTCTTTCTCCATCAATTATAACTACTTCCTTGTCTGGATCTTTTAATTTATCATTATAATTTCTATGAATATCTAAAAATATTTTCAAGGAGTCATATTCCTTTTTTCGTTTTTGGATGGTTTCCAAAGACCGGGGATACAATCCAGATTTCCAAGGATATATCTCATGGTCGGTTTTATCATGTAACACTGGTATATTTCTTGCTTGAAGCTGTCTGGCCAACTCTTCACCAACTCCTACTACCGTTTGACTTAAATCACTAGATCGGAAAGCAGCAATAGCCTCATATGGATTGTTAGGATCCTGTCTATAGGCCTCTCTTGAATGGGTGTGATAGATAAGAATCTGTGGTCCCTCCCCAGAAAGATTGACAGGCGGTAAATCATCACTAATATTTTTTATTTCTATTTGTATATCTTCAGATATCTCTGTCTCTTCTTCCACTTCGAACTCTTGATAATGAAACTCATCACTTGACGGTCGCTGATTTTGTCGTGAGGTCTCTTGGTCCGGTATGGTTGAAGTTGTAATGGATCCATCCTCTTTATCTGGTGTATACTGCTCAGCTTGAGCTACATTTAAATAGGGCATATGAGAAGAAATTATGGATGTAGGATCCGTAAAATCTAGACCTTTTATACGGACCCATATTTCAGAAAAAAAATCTATCTTACTCTCCGACTTACCTGTGTCTTCTTCCTCTAAAGCATTTTCAGACCTTGAGGATGAATTATCATAAGACAAAAATAATTTGCTATTGGACAAAAGACGGTAGCTTAGGAATATAATTGCTGCAACTAATGTAATAACGATAATATTGTAGACCAAATTGGCCTGGGAATTTACTCTTATTCTTTCCAAAAAACCTCACCACTTTCCATAACTAAGAAGTCACTCTTTTAAAATATATTAAAGAGAAGTGGTGGATTATGACTGGAAATTATTCATTTCCCATATGAAAAAAGAGCAGCCATTTGGCTACTCTTTCTAACTGTTCTTTATTAGTCAAAAATTCTTCTAGCAGTTACATATCTTTGAGGGTATTTACCATCATTTAGACTGCTTATCTTGACACCAGTTTTATAAGTAGAGGCGTGAACAAATTTTCCTCCACCAATGTATATACCTACGTGGTTAGTGTTTTTAAAGCACACTATATCCCCAGGGCGTAAATCGGATTTGGGAACATACTTACCTACAGAGCGCTGGGCTACAGAACTAGATGGTATATTTACCCCAAACTGCTTGTATACATAGCTGGTAAATCCTGAGCAATCAAAAGCATTTGGGCCTTTGGCTCCATATTTATAAGGATAGCCTACAAATTTCTGGGCATACTTAGCTACATCGCTACCTTTTCTGCTTCCTCTATTAGCTGGTACAGGAGTACTCGAAGATGATCTAGTACGAGTAACTACTTTAGTGCCTTTAGCCTCAATTCTTTTAACAGGCTCTTTTACAACTTTCTCTTCAATTATTTCCCGATTTATCTCTTTTCCATCTTCTTTGGTTACCAGAGCCAAGATTTCTTTCTCACCTTTTTCACCTTGCTGGATAACCTTGGTTTTTCCTTTTTCTAGTGTATTATCTTCTCTGACTTCTATTTCAAAGGGCACTTCTTCAGAGTACTTTATTTTCTCCTTAGTAACAACCGTTACCATTTTTTGCTGCTGGGATATCTTAATAATATCTCCTGGCCTAATAAGTTCTCCTTCTATATCAGGGTTAGCAAGGACAAGATCTTCTACCTCTATGTTATTAGCATTGGCTATAGACCATAGAGAATCTCCTTCTTTCACCTCATATTCTTTGATACCCTGACTCCCATGAAAGATTAACTCAACAGCTTCGTCGCTGCTTATAACCCTAGTTTGGGATACCAACTCCTCCTCAAAACTAACATCTTGCTTAAGGGATATCTCCTCTAACTGGCTGTTCTCCTTCTCTGCAATGGCTTCCACGTATGGTTTCTTGATATCCTCAACTACCTTTTGTGCCTCTTCCTTGGATGCTACATAACATATCTTTTCCCCATCTATATTTATGGAATAGGCCTTTAATTTGACATCTATAGCTTCTTCGATAGCCTTGGCCAATACTTTATCATTAGTAATTTTATTGGTTCCCATCCTTATCTCTCTAAAATAAACTCTAGAATCAATAACTATATTATCCTTATTTTGTTCTTTCAGTTTCTTTTCTATCCTATCGTACATAGACAATCCCCTAGCTGCAAACCTCACCACTCCCACCTGTTGATCATTTACATACATTGCGTATACCACAGGCTGATCTCCTGTGTAAGCTTCAGTAGGAATGATGAAACCAATTAGCATTAATAAGGATAGAACCGCACACCAAAAGAACTTAACACTCTTCATAATAATCCTCCATTCCAGACAGCCTGTCTGTTAAAGTTCTGTTTCGAACTTTTTACAAAAATATTACGATGTTATATATATATTCTATATAATCGTAAAATATCCTTCTTGATTTTGTATTATTTCCAAAAAAATTTTTTTAATAAAAAATATAGG
>JAAYKZ010000370.1 GCA_012522165.1 Clostridiales bacterium | reverse complement strand
TACCACGTCTGATATAGATTGTTTAGAGATTCAATCCCCATAAAATAAGCATGACCAATTCTATGATCCCGATCAAATTTTTCCAAAATCTTTTCATTTAAAGCATCCATTAATTTTGTAAGATCGATATGATCATTGATAATGGGATTATCAAATTGTGCTAAAATACTTGAGTCAGGCTCCATTTCAACAAATGTAAATCTTCTTCTCAAAGCAGTATCAATCGCAGCAATTGATCGATCAGCCGTATTCATAGTTCCAATAATAAACAAATTACTTGGAACAGTAAACTCTTTCTTAGAATACGGCAGAAAACTCTTTACTTTGCCACGTTTGTCTTGTTCAATTAAAGTAATTAATTCTCCGAATATTTTTGAAATATTCCCTCTATTTATTTCATCAATAATCATATAATAAGGCTTGATTTCATGTTTATCTTCAAGACTTTGCTTTACTGTGCTATTTTGAGACACTATTTCGATTACATCTGATATACTCATTCTAACGAGCTTATAAATTGTCTTTAGGGTCAAGTTCTTATTCCCATTATATTTGTGTATGTTTATCGGATAATTCAAGTCTTTAAACCACTCAACGCTTCTTCTATGTCTAAAACTATATTTGTTGTCATATCTATAATCAGACTTAATAACACCAATCATCCTTACAGTTTGGGGACCATCGTAGACCATCACAATATCACCAATAGTCATTTCATTAACTAGGGCATTGATCGTATTGGCATTTTGTGTTGGGTTATTGCCATAATCACTTTCTTCCTTTAATTTTCCTAAAATATCATCATAAGTTAACTCACTTAAATCTTGATCATCAAGCCATCCAATTGCAATATCTCCTACTTTAATGCATTCATCGTAAATCTCATCTGATTTACGTTCTCCTAAAGACACTTTCCAAATGGTGCTTTCAGAATGAATCATGTCAATATACTTAGCATTATTTTGTCTTTAAATGAGTTCTTTTTCTGCATTAATACAGTGTTCTTTAAATAATCCATTTTCTAGTTTATAGACAATGTTACCAGCTTCATCATCATTGAGCACCGGTCTAATTCCTTCAATAAACTCCTCATATGAGTAGGACTGATGAAAGGTAATAGTCTTAACTCTATTTTCTGCTTCAGCAAGTTTATAACTACCATTCCCTCTGAAATATTTTTTCTCAAAATGATCAATGATCTTCTGCGTAGCATAGGTTTTACCTGTGCCCGGAGGACCATATAAAATAAGGTTTGGATTAAAATTTAGTAAACTAGCATAGGACATGTATTGCTCACTATCTTCAGCAATTTCTTCATCACTTTCAGTTTCCTCTGAAATAACTGTTTTAGAGTCATCTGCCTTTGTAGTAGCCGATCGTTTTCTTCCTACTAGCAAATTATCATATAACCTTATTGCATTAGATACTTTCATGAAACCATTCTTTTCAAGTTCTTCAATTAATGTAATTAAGAACTTTCGCTTCTTAGTAGCATTATCCTCTAGGGCATAGTCGTTGAGTTCTTTTATAGTGAATTTACCATCTTCTTTATTGCGTTCTTCATAAAGGTCATTTAGCTCGTCATAAATAACAAATTCACCATTAATAAATTTCTCGATAGCAATGATTTTCATTTGTTCTAGATTGTTTATAGCTACTCTGATGTCTCCTTCTTTAGGATTTAGGTCTACATCCTTTAGAGCAATATAAATATTAATGCCATTGGATTTGAAATCAATATCTTCTGGGTTTGGGCAATTTTCTGTTGTTTTTATAGGAATGAAACCAAGTCCCTTAACACTCTCAGTAACTTTATTAACTAAATTTAAGTCGTGAACAAAATGCTTATATCTAGTAAAATCATTTGAAACACTGACATCTTCGTAAGTCTTAATCTCATCAAATAGCAAAACTCCATCATCTTTTGGATTTACAGTATTTTTCATTTTTGTATATTCTTTTGCTTTCCATAATCCGATGATTTTACCTTCATATGATACAAACACATAGTCACCTGGTTTTACACCGCCATACCAACTGCTATTTTCATCCCCAGCAGCATAATACCTTTTTTCAATTTGTTCTGGATAGTTATTGCTAAATTTTCCTAAAAATAACCTCATTTGCTCAACCTCCATATTGCATTTTTCTATCATAACAACCATTTTTTTCATGCCAACTGCTGTATTTTTATCTGCAAATTTGCTGTACTTTTATTTTACAACAAACATTTCTAAATCGAATATGCTCCTAAACCTCTATTTAAACAGTTTCTTTAGTAGTTTAAAAATATCAAAAGACGTTTTATTATACACCTTATTGTAGGCGTATTTCTTAGGATTTCTTAACCATCCATATCCCCTTGGCATTTTAATTTCAGCTCGATGTACAATCAGTCTTTTAAGACTTGTTCTCGCCGCAATTCGCTTCTTCAAACTTGGTTTTCTCATTCCAAGTTTCGTGCAATCAGCTCGCTAAATTTCTTTGAAATAGATATACATTTACACTTTAAATTATAATAGAAGAATTGTCCCATTGTACGGACAATATATATGTAAATATGTTGCATTTATAATGTATAATAGAAAGCACCATTCAATTTAAATGTATGTTTGTTCATGACATTATTCATATAGATCCACTACTCTTTTGGCTATATTTTTCATATCATTGATCAAATGCTCAGGAGAAAGTATTTTAACCTTATCACCAAACATAAACAGCCACCCTAAGAACGTATTTGTAGCAACTACATCAACTGTTATTGTAAAATGATCATCATCTTGTCTATTGATGACAATATCCTTTCCAAATCTATCTATAACTACATTAATCAGCGAATTATCAAACTGAAGTTTAACTGTTTCCGTCTCTCCACTAAACATTCTAAAAATTCTTTTTGAATAATCTGCTACATTAAAATCTTTTGTATCTACACAAACTATTCTTTCGTCATCTACCATTTCAATAGCAGCCATTCTATCAACTCTAAAATTGCTTATACCATTGTATCTTTCATAATATGCAATCATGTAATAATTATCATCAGCCCAGGTAAGTGCGTATTCCGGATTATCCGGACGGCAGTTCCGGAAACATCCGGACATTAAACCGGACTATCCGGACACCTTGTCATTTAATTTGATTTTATAAAAAAGCTGTACTTAATGCAATTCTTTTC
>JAAYKZ010000369.1 GCA_012522165.1 Clostridiales bacterium | reverse complement strand
CTACTGTGCCCTTTAGATAGCCCTTGTCTTTTAGTAGCTGTTGAAGCTGTGTTACCGCTGAGCCCTTGCTGCCCTTTTTTAATAATGTATTAACGGTACTTCCATTTGAACTAGATCCCCTAGATGAAGTGTCATCTGATTGAAGGGCTGCCCAGGTTTTAGATCCCACAATTCCATCTGCAGCTAGTCCCTTGCTTGTTTGGAAAGCCTTTACAGCGTCTCGGGTAATAGTTCCGTAATACCCTGTAATGTTAGGATATTTAAAATAACCTAAATCCTTGAGTCTGGATTGTATTTCTCGAACTTCACTACCTGAACTGCCAAGTTTCAATAGAGATGCTGCTGAAGCAGGTGAAGGTGTTGAAAATAACATGATTGCAGATATACTTACCGCTGCACATGCTTTAGCATATTTCTTTGATTTTGGTATAAACATCAGAAAACCCCCTACACAATAAGTCAAAATACCCTATATTTAGATATAAATATAATATAATAGATGTATGACTTTTTCAAGGGGGTTTTAATATTTTTTTACGAAATTGTTACAAATATATTAAATATTCCAGGATAAACTTTCCATTTTCTTAAAATCATAATTAAACGTAAAGTTTTTATTTTAAACTTAAAATATGATTGCATAAATCATGAGTGGCATTTGGTCTTCCTATAGCTTGGGCCATCTCTACCAGATGTTTCCGCCTCCATTTACTATTTATTAATTGATATATGGCTTCATCTACAGGAAAGGTTTCACTGACCATAAGGGCCAAACCATTATTTAATAAAAATTCCGCATTTCGTTCTTCCTGCCCTGGTATGGGATTTATAATAATCATTGGCAGGGCCTTGGCCAGGCTTTCGGAAGTGGTTAAGCCTCCCGGTTTTGTAATAATACAATCAGCGGCATCCATCATTAAATCTATCTTATCTGTAAAACCGTAATTATAAACCTTTTTCCGGGTAATCATAGTATCTATTTTCTTTTTCAAATTTTTATTATTTCCACATACAGATATTATCTGTAAGTCTATATCCATACTATCCATATCCGTTATAACGGTTTCTATATTCCCATAACCCATACTTCCACTCATAATAAGAACAGTAGGCTTATCCTCAATCTCTAATATTTGTCTAGCTTTGGATCTGTCAGTCCTTTTACTAAACTTGGGATGAATGGGTATGCCTATTGGTAATATTTTATTCACATTAATGCCCTTTTTAGATGCCTGATGATTTAATAGCTCATTTGCTGTTATATAATAATCTAAATCAGTATCTTCCCAGAAAGGATGTATAGTAAAATCTGTTATTATCCCTATACTCTTTGTATCAATGGTTTTCTTGCTCTGAAGGTAGCTTATAATTTGAGCAGCAAATATGTGGGTACAAACCACCACATCTGGCTTATAATCGTCTAAAAAAGATATTAGCTTCTTAGATAATATCTTGTTCATAATATGGGATATAGAAAATTTGCCTTCACTCTTATCCCTATTATCTACTAAATTATATATCTTACCATAGACATTAGGAGTAAATCTGGTGGAATATAAATATCCCTTGTCAACAGATTCCCCTAGTATAGGATTTATGTAATCTAATGTGTCCAATAGGCAACATTCGACCCCTTGATCTTGCAAGCACTCCATAACTGCCTTAGCAGCTTGAGTATGCCCATGACCAGCAGTTACAGTTAATAAAAGCACTTTCATAAGAAAACGCCTCTCTTTATATTAAATTTTTTAGCTAATTAAATAGCTTTAAGTTCATATCCTTTATTATATGTTTTATGTAAAGTAGCAAAACAATCTGTTGTCCTGGTTTAATATCACTTATCAATAGCCATTATGCCATATAGTGACAGTTATATGG
>JAAYKZ010000368.1 GCA_012522165.1 Clostridiales bacterium | reverse complement strand
CTTCTAGGGTGCGCCATCCTAATAAATATTGGATGATTTCCTTATACCCAAGGCCTTGCATTGAATTAAGGTGCCTATCATAACCCTTTTCCATAAGCCATTTTACCTCATCAACTAAACCATTTTCCACCATTATGTCTACCCGTTTATTAATCCTATTATAGAGCCTGTTTCGATCCATAGTTAAGCCTATTAATACTATAGAGTACTGGTCATTTTTTCTTATATCTCGTCCATAGTACTCAGACATAGGTTTACCGGTAATATGATATACCTCTAAAGCTCTTATTATACGCCGAACATCGTTTGGATGAAGCCGTTCAGCTGTTTGTGGATCTACAAGCTTTAGTTTATTATATATCCAATCTTTTCCCTTCTCTTCCATTTCCCTTTCTAATTTTTCACGATACTCTTTATCTTCATGGGCATCAGTAAAATCTAAAGGGTATATCAGAGAATTAATATATAATCCCGTTCCCCCTGCTACTATAGGTATTTTACCCCTACTATAGACTTCTTTAATTTTTTTTGTAGCAAGGTTTTTATATAAAGCAACATTATATGGTTCATCGGGATACACAATATCTAACATATGATGAGGAACTCCTTGCCTTTCTTCCAAGCTAGGTTTAGCTGTTCCAATATCCATGTATTTATAAATCTGCATGGAATCAGCAGATATAATTTCTCCATTCAATCGTTTGGCTATTTGAATAGATATTTCCGTTTTACCTACAGCTGTAGGTCCTAAAATAATAACTAAAGGTATCTTACTCATTAAACTTCTCCCTAGTTAATAATAAATTTATTGTATTCGTTTAAATGTCCTTTCCAACTGCTTTTTTGTAATTGAAATCATAATTGGTCTTCCATGAGGACAAGTCATGGGTACTTTCTTTTCCATAAGATCTCTAAGTAGAGCCAATATCTCCCTTTCTGATAACTCATCCCCTGCTTTTACTGCCGCTTTACAGGACATGGTTATTATATCCTCAATTTTAAGATTATAATAAGAACCTTTTTTATATTCTTCAGTATTATCCAGCAGCTCACGGAAGAATTCCTTCACATTGCTATTTCCCAACACCATAGGTACGCCCCGAATAGCATAAGATCTCCCGCCAAAGCTTTCTATTTCAAATCCTAAGGATTGGAATAATTCCATGGATTCATTAATGATAATTTGTTCTGCATGTGTGACTTCAATTATTACTGGCGAAAGCAATTGCTGTATCACAACAGCTTGTTCTGACAACATATTTTTATATTTCTCAAATAATAAACGCTCATGTGCAGCATGTTGATCCACTAAAAAGCATTGTTCTTGACTCTCAACAACTATGTATGTGGAAAAAATTCTGCCTACTATTCTAAAAGGAATAGCAATGTTTCTACTGATATTATTATCCTGGTGCCTATAATTCATACCAGCAGTATCAATGTTATCCTCGTCATTACCCTTGCTCTTAAGTTTTGTAATATCTTCATCTACAGAAGAAGATGTCTTATTAGAGTCAACTATATAAACATTTTTTGATGGTTCATCAAATGAGAAACTAGAGGAATCAGTAGAAACAGATGAAAACACCTCTAATTGCTCACTATCTTCAATATCATTAGTTGTTATACTAGAATTATCATTAATGCTTAAAGAACTAATGGAATCTTCCCTTAATACGGGTATATAGGGGTTTTCTTTTAGAATTTTAGGTATATGTTCATAAATATAGTGTTTCACTTGCTCCTCCGCCCGATATCTTACTTCGATTTTAGTTGGATGAACATTTACGTCTATAGCACTTGGATCCATTTCTATATGAAGAACCACCCATGGAAATAAATTTACGGTAAGATAGGGCTTGTAAGCCATCTCAATGGCTGCTGCCAATAAACTGCTTTTTATATATCGGCCATTAATATAAAAAGATTGGAAATTGCGGCTTTTTCGGGCTAAAGAGGGTTTTCCCAAATAACCCCATAATTTTATGCCTGTAACATTAGCAATGGGCTCTACAGGGATAAGCTCATCCACCACATCCTTACCATATACACTTAAAATAGCGTTTTTAAGGTCGCCATCTCCAGTAGAATAATAGATGGTTCTCCCATTGTTTATATACCTAAAGGATATTTCAGGATGTGCAAGAATCAACTTGCTTACCAAATCACTTATATGAGCAGTTTCTGTCCTAGAAGATTTAAGAAACTTAAGCCTAGCAGGAGTATTAAAGAAAAGATTTTTAGTAATGAT
>JAAYKZ010000367.1 GCA_012522165.1 Clostridiales bacterium | reverse complement strand
CCCCTATACCTACCGATATAACCCAATATTCGCCTAATAATAATCAAAAAATAAAACCCCCTCTTAATCCAATTATGAATTCTACTTCATCTTATTTTACTTTCCCTAATTAGTCAATCAACAAATCCGGGAGATATCTATTAGATTTTACCTTAAATTGCATGAAAATCAAAAAGGGCACATATCTCCTCTAAAGTTTTGATATTTATTAGATAAACCTATAGTATTTGTTTTTTTACTTTTTCAATGGCTTGTGTACTACTTAATTCCACTACTTTTCCAGTCTTTCTGCATTTATACTCAACAATGTCATCTGACACCTTTCTTCCCACCGTTATCCGAATAGGTATCCCAATCAGATCCAAATCTTTAAACCTTACCCCCGGTCGCTCTTTTCTATCATCTAAAATGGCTTCTACACCTGCATCCAGCAATTCATTATAGATTCTTTGAGCAGTGTCCATTTGAGGACCTTCTGCTGTGTTAATAGGCACAACAGCTACATGATAAGGCGCAACGGACAAGGGCCATACAATTCCATTTTCATCATTGTTTTGTTCAACAATCGCCGCTACTAGCCTTGTTACTCCAATGCCATATGATCCCATTACCATATATTGTTCCTTGCCATTCTCATCTATATAGGCACAACCGGCTGCCTCACTGTATTTTGTTCCTAACTTAAAAATATGACCTACTTCAATTCCACGATCGACTTTTATGGATCCTCTACATTGTGGACATATGTCTCCCTCTGCTATAGTCCTTATATCTCTTATGGCAGAGGCTTTAAAATCCCGATTAATGTTTACATTAATTAGATGATATCCTGTTTCATTAGCACCAACTACAAAGTTTTTCATATGGGCTACCTCTAGATCTAGGATAAGATCAATATCTAAACCAACAGGTCCCGCAAAACCAACATCAGCTCCTGTAATCTCACTCACTGTTTCAGCATCAGCCATTTGAAGTTCTGTGCATCCTAAATAATTACGCAGCTTGGTCTCATTAAGTTCCCTGTCTCCCCGTACTAACGCTGCTACTATTTTATCATCGGCCTTGTACAAAAGAGTCTTTACCAGATCTTTAGCATCAC
This sequence comes from Clostridiales bacterium, assembly GCA_012522165.1. Taxonomy (GTDB): domain Bacteria; phylum Bacillota; class Clostridia; order Caldicoprobacterales; family UBA3941; genus JAAYGY01. The sequence goes on along the minus strand of JAAYKZ010000367.1, from coordinate 1,010 downwards.
AGTTTAAAAATTGGGTTGCCTCCTCAACAGTTTTCATACCAGGAGTTGATATCTTTTCCATAGGCTTATACAAACTTTCACTAGAAATAATATCATCTTCATTGTCAAGAAGACATTCAGCCTTTTCACTATTTGCAGCATAGCCACATTTTTCACAATATGCTATAACATCCTCACCTGCATAAGATTTAACCATGAACTCTTGTGAACCTGAACCCCCCATAGCACCGGTATCTGCATCCACTACCATATAATCAAGCCCTTGTCTGTCGAAGATTCTACAGTAAGCATCATACATACTCTTGTAGGATATATCTAAGTCGTTAGCGTCTTTACCAAAGCTATATGCATCCTTCATTACAAACTCTCGGCTACGCATAAGTCCAAATCTCGGTCTTCTTTCATCCCTGTACTTGGTCTGTATCTGGTAAAGAATCATGGGTAATGATTTATAGGACTTAATTGTGCTTTTTGCAACCTCTGCAAATATCTCCTCATGAGTAGGTCCAAGGCAAAAATCTCTACCATGTCGATCCTTTAATTTAAACATTTCAGGCCCAAAAACATCCCATCTTCCGGAAGATTGGTATCCTTCTGCTGGACGTAAGGCAGACATAACTAACTCTTGAGCTTCCGATCTAGCCATTTCCTCTCGTATTATCTGCTCAATCTTCATAAGTATCCTATATCCTAAGGGTAAAAATGAATATATCCCAGAGACTAGTTTAGTGATCATACCAGCCCTTAAAAGTAGCTTATGACTTTCTATTTCTGCGTCAGCAGGCACCTCCCTTAATGTGGGAATAAGCATTTGTGATGTTCTCATTATATTCTATCCTCCTTGAGGCAAACATTTTTTACTGCATTTATTATAGCACGAGCTGTTACCACTACAGCAGCTGTACCAATAGATACCATATCTCCATCAACTTCTCCGGTAGATAGTGCAAACATAGTATCTCCATCTACCTTGGTATGTACTGAAAGAATTGCTAGAACCGATCCATCTT
>JAAYKZ010000004.1 GCA_012522165.1 Clostridiales bacterium | reverse complement strand
GTTTATTGTAGGAGTTCACTCCAAATATGAAGGTATCTTGGATGAACTGCAAAACTTGTTTATTGACACTATACATGGTGAAAAAGGTAAAGTTAACTTCTGCTTATGGGATGCTATTTTCGACTTGCCAGAAATAGAAGCAAAAACTGCGCAAAACCGTACATATTATGAGTGCAAAAGGTGGGGATATACGTACGGTCAATTCATTGATATGTGCACCCCATATGCAAAGCTCATAAATAATGGGTATGTCGGTAAGATGCCGGTATTGAATCATAAGAGTAAATATAACAATACGCGAGATATTGAAATCTACAGTCGACTCCTCCCTGGAGAGAAATCTGATGCTGAAAGCATCAAAGACATTAACCCGTATAAAAATAGAGCTGGTATATTTAAGGACAAGTTCTATAAACTACTACCCAATGAGCCATGCAAAACGATAACAGCCCATATGTACTACGATTGCCATATGTACATTCATCCATATAGCGCAAGAGGTCTTTCCCCCCGCGAAGCTGCTAGAGTTCAAGGGTTTCCGGATGATTATCTGTTCTTAGGGACACCTAATGAATGGTATAGGCAGATAGGAAACGCTGTAAGCCCACTTCTAGCAAGGGTACTTGGAAAAGGCCTTAAAAATATTTTGAAAAGGATATATAGAGTATGACTGAGATTATAAAATATTTTGACTGTTTCGCGGGTATCGGGGGTTTTAGTTGCGCCGCTGAACAAATTAAAAATCATAAATTCAAGTTTAAGTGCGTGGCTTATTGTGAAATCGACAAACAAGCACAGGCATTCTATGAAAAAGCCCATAACTTAAAAAATGTGCAAAAAATTGATGATGTAAAAAAGATACGAACTTCGAAAAATCCTAATGGCTTGCTAGTTACAGACTTCGATATGTTGTTTGCTGGCTTTCCATGCCAGTCTTTCTCGAATGTGGGCTATAGAAAAGGACTCGATGACGAACGCGGCCAACTGTTCCTTTATCTGCTAGACATACTCGATTATTATCACCCTAAATACTTCGTGTTTGAAAACGTACAAAAGCTCAGCACTATAAAAAGAGGCAAACTTTTAAGTGAAATGGAGATTGCATTGCAAGAAATTGGCCCTGGATATCATTTGCATACTTGGGATTTGCTCGCATCAGATTATGGCTTACCCCAAAAAAGATACAGAATATTCTTCTGTGGCATTAGAAGGGATCTATCGGAACGAAAAGACCTAAATGAACCACCGAAAGTAGATCTGAATAATGCAAAATATCCAACGACATGGCATTTACTTGAAAAAGGAGAGGTTGACAGTAGACATTATATCCCCGAGAAGACACGGAAAACCGTATTGTACAAAAATCCAAAATGGGAGGGAGACGTTAATATAGATAACGCTATTGCCCGTCCTATTACAGCCACGATGTCCAAATGGCACAGAGCTAATCAGGATAATTACTTTAGTGAAACATATATCAAAAGCGGTAATCCCTATATTAGACCTCAAGTCGATTTAGAAACTGAAAGAATAAGAAGAATTACGCCACTAGAAGGTTTCCGATTACAGGGGTTCCCAGATTCTTACGCAGCTATTGCAGAAGAGCTTAAACTGTCATTCACAGCACAGTATCGGCTCATAGGAAATGCGCTACCAG
>JAAYKZ010000366.1 GCA_012522165.1 Clostridiales bacterium | reverse complement strand
GATTAAAGAGGAGACCGAGAAGGGATTTACTTTCATATCTGAAGGATACATGCCGGGGGAATGGCAGTTCAAGGTATTAACAATCGAAGAGTTCAAGCGCAAGTATTATGAGCTGGTCGAAGGCGGCCAGGCGCTGGCGGCCAAGCTAAACACCACAGAGGACCTCCACCAATGGTACCGGAGGGAATTCATAGTTTAAACCGTAACCAGGCATAAATCGTGGTAGCAAAATGGCAGCAAGAAATATTTAAAACTATAAAAATGCCAATAATTTTGATAATATGAATAATAGAAATAGCAGAAAACAATAGGAATAACGACGAATAAACTTTAACAATTGAGTGGGAGTAAGAAAATCGCAGGTTTAAGCAACTTGCAAGTAATAAAGTAGTGTATGATTTTAGCTAAAGGTTTGGCTGTCATACACTACTTTTTTGTTTATTAAGGTATAAAAAGATAAGATAATGCAACTGAGATATGCAAACTACATAAAATGCTGTGTTTTCTCTAGTATGTTTGTTTAGCTGCTTCACTAAATTATAATTAGCAGCAGAGCACCATAATCCGAACATTAAATCAAAAAAATAAAAAAATGTTCAAAAAATCATTGACATTTTAAAACATTATGCTATCATTAAGATGTACAAGCTAATATTTAGCTCATATATGTCTCATAATAAGGTTGAGACGTTTCTACAAAATGACCGTAAATCATTTGGCTATGAGCGAAAGTGTACCTAGGGTTCCGGAGATTTAATCTCGTCTGGTTCGAGCGGTACAGATATTATCTTTTGATAGTATTACACCGAAGGGAGAAAAGCCCAGTCAGCTAGGTTTCGCTTACCTACCGTACTGGGTATAAGATTTTCTAAGAGGTGATATTATGGAATTGGTATACAAGGGCAAAACCAAAGATATATACAAATTAGAAGATGGTAATTACCTTTTTAAGTTTAAAGATGATGTAACAGGAGAGGACGGAGTATTTGATCCAGGTGGAAATACTGTAGTATCTAAAGTTGAGGGTATGGGAAAATCAAACTTGAAAATGTCTAAATTTTTCTTCGAAAAGCTAAAAAACCTGAACATTCCCACTCACTATATAGAAGCGGATTTAGCTAATAACACCATGACAGTAATGCCTGCAAAGTTATTTGGTATGGGTGTTGAGGTAATACTTAGATACAGAGCAGTAGGCAGTTTTATTCGTCGCTATGGAGCCTATGCAAAGGAAGGACAAGCTCTTGATGGATACATTGAGGTTACTTTGAAAGATGATGAAAGAAATGATCCATTAATTACAGAGGACGGTCTAGTTATGCTAAATATAATGACTAGGGAAGAGTATAAGGAAGTCAAAGAGCTAACTAAAAGAATTGCAAAGGTAGTTAAGGAGGAGCTAGAAAGAAAGAGACTGGAATTGTACGATATAAAGATTGAGTTTGGCAGAATTGGAGAAGACAATCATATTGGGCTTATAGATGAAATTTCTGGAGGGAATATGCGTGTCTATAAGGATGGAAATTATATAGAACCTCTTGCATTAGAAAAGTTAATGTTTGAAGAATAGTTGAATGTTTTGCTCATATAAGTCTCAAAATAGGGTTGGAACGTTTCTATAAAATGGCCGTAAAGCATTTAGCTATGGGCGAAACCATACCTGGAGGTTCTAGATCCAGTTGGGTAGGTTTCGCTAACCTATTCAACTGGTTTTTAATTTGCGGTAGGGATAATAGGTTATAAAACTACCAAGGAGGAGAAGACATGAAAAGGATATTGATTGAAAAAAAGAGCAATGTAAATTCAGAAGCAAAAGAATTATACATTGAATTTAAAGATTATTTGGGCATCAACAGCCTTGAAGGGGTTAGGATTATAAATTCTTATGAAATTTACGGTGCAAAGAAAGAGGAAATAGATAAAATAGTTGAAATGGTTCTCTATGAACCAGCCTTAGACCTCTTATATGAAGATATGCCTCCAATTGATAAGGATGAAAAAGCCTTTAGAGTTGAAAATATTAGAGGGCAATATAACCAAAGGGAAGCATCAGCCAATGAATTAGTTAATAACTATCTTGGGTATGATGGAGTAAAAATCCAGCATTCAAAGTATATAATTCTCAAAAATATTTCAGATACAAATCTTGAAAAAATTAAATCCTATTGCATCAATCCAACTGAGTCGAGAGAAATTCCCCTTGATAAAGAAAGCTATTTAGAGGAAGAAGATATAGAAGATGATGTAGAAATTGTAGATGGCTTTATAGACTTGGATAAAGAAAGTCTAGAAAAATTATTAAAATCTTTAGGACTAGCTATGGATTTAGAAGACTTGCAATTCTGTCAGGACTATTTTAAAAATGTTCATAGGAATCCAACTGTTACTGAATTAAAGGTAATAGATACCTATTGGTCTGATCATTGTAGGCACAAAACCTTTAATACTGAAATAATCCATGTAGAAATAGAGGAAGGAAAATTAAAGGAAGTTTTTAAACAAGCATTAAAAGAATACTTAACATCAAGACAATATGTTTATGGAGATAATCCAAAGCCCATTACCCTTATGGATATGGCAACTATAAATATGAAAGAAATCAGGAAAAAGGGACTGCTGGAGGACAAGGAAGAAACAGATGAAGTAAATGCTGCTTCTATAGAGGTAGATGTTGACCACAATGGAAAGACTGAAAAGTGGCTTTTGATGTTTAAAAATGAAACTCACAATCATCCTACAGAAATAGAACCTTTTGGAGGTGCTGCCACATGTTTGGGTGGTGCCATTAGGGATCCCTTGTCCGGAAGAGCATATGTATATCAGGCTATGCGAATAACCGGAGCAGCAGATCCAAGACACAAATATGAAGACACAATACCTGGAAAGCTGCCTCAAAGGCAGATAACCAGAACGGCTATGGAAGGCTACTCATCCTACGGCTATCAGATAGGCAGTGCTACAGGATACGTCAATGAATACTATCACGAAGGTTTTGCTGCAAAGAGAATGGAACTAGGCGCGCTGGTAGCTGCCGTTCCCAAGGACTGGGTATTAAGAGGTACCCCTAAAGCAGGAGATTTGGTGGTATTAATAGGAGGAAGAACAGGTAGAGATGGAATTGGTGCTGCTGTAGGCTCATCCAAGGAACATACTGAAGAGGCTTTAGAAAAAAGCGGCACAGATGTACAAAAGGGCAATCCCATAGTAGAACGGAAGATTGTAAGGCTTTTTAGAAATAAGGAGACAACAAGGCTTATAAAGAAGTGTAACGACTTTGGAGCCGGAGGAGTTGCTGTTGCAGTAGGAGAGCTGGCAGATGGGCTAAATATTAATTTAGATAAGGTTCTCCTAAAATATCCTGGACTTAAGGATTGGGAAATAGCTATCTCAGAATCTCAAGAGAGAATGGCAGTATTGATAGACAGAAATAATCTGGATAAGTTTATGGAACTTGTAGAGAATGAGGATCTGGAAGGATCAGTAGTTGCAGAGGTAACTGATAATAACAGGGTTACAATGACATGGCGAGGAAAGACAGTATTAGATATAGAAAGCGGCTTCTTAAACAGTGGGGGAATTAGAAATAAAGCTAAAGTAAGGGTTCAATTACCAAATGAGGATATATATCTAAAGAGGGACCCAGAGTATATCAAGGATGGAGACTTAAAAGATAATTTCCTTAGGAATATAACTGATCTTAACACTGCTAGCCAAAAAGGATTAATAGAGAGGTTTGACAGCACCTATGGCTCTGGAACTGTTTTAATGCCCCTGGGAGGGAAAAATAAGTTAACTCCTCAGGATGGAATGGTTGCAAAGCTGCCAGTTTTAGATGGTAAAACAAGCACCTGTTCCATAATGACCTGTGGTTATGATCCCGGCCTATGCCAATGGAGTCCTTTCCATGGTGGATACTATGCAGTTATAGAATCCCTAGCAAAGATAGTAGCTTTAGGAGGAGATTTCAGAAGGGCAAGGCTAACCTTCCAGGAATACTTCGAAAGATTGGGTGAAGACCCAACAAAGTGGGGCAAACCATTTTCGGCCTTATTGGGTGCCTTCGTGGTTCAAAAGAATTTGGACATACCTAGTATTGGTGGAAAGGACAGCATGAGCGGTACCTTTGAAGATATAAACGTACCTCCTTCACTAATAAGCTTTGCTGTAGTTACAGAAGATGTGAAAAATATAATTTCAAAAGAGTTTAAAAAGCCTAATTCCCAGGTTGTAGTTATAAATCTAAATATTGATGAAACTGGATTGGTAGACTTTGAAGAGCTAAAGAAGAATTATACCAGGATAAAAGAATTAGTAGATAAAGGCGTGGTATTATCAAGCTCTACCGTAAAATATGGAGGTATTGCAAGAAGTATTTCTGAAATGGCCTGTGGCAACGGAATAGGCTTTGAATTTGATACCCAAATATTAAGCATGATTTATAAACCTTTATACGGATCAATTGTGTTGGAAATAAGAGAGGGAGAAGATTTAGCATCTCTGCTTGATGGAATAGACTACTCAATTGTTGGAAGAACTACAGATACACAGGAAATTAGCTTGGGTCAAGTTAATATAAGCCTCAAGGAAATTATGGAAAAATGGCAAAGCCCCCTTAAGGATGTATTTCCTACTTATGAAGAAAAAGCCCAAGCAAAGGAAATGCTGTATCAAGAGGGAGTTCGGGTAAAGAGAACAAAAGCTACTAGTATAACAAAGCCAAAGGTATTAATACCTGTATTTTCAGGAACTCATGGAGAATACGACACGGAGCTTAGGTTTAAAGAGGCTGGTGCAGAGGTTGAGACCTTTGTATTTAAGGGCCTAACTAATAATAAAATCCAAGATTCCATAGATGAATTGGCAACAAGGATTAGACAGTGCCAGATATTAGTCTTTGCTAATGGATTTATCCTATGTAATGAGCCTGAAGGCGGAGGAAAGTTGATAAATATACTATTTAATCACCCTAGGCTTAAAGAAGTTTTAAATGAACATCTAAACACAAATGACGGACTAGTCTTAGGAATCGGTAGTGGACTAAATGCTTTAATGAGGTTAGGGCTTATAGAAAAGGGATATGTATCAAAGCTAGATGGAAGTTCATTATCTATTACATCAAATTTATGGGGCAATTTTATATCAACAATTGTAGATGTAAAGGTAGTATCAAACCTTTCCCCATGGATGAGCGAAATGAATGTAGGGGATGTTTATTCGGTACCTGTTGCTACTAGAGAAGGTAGAATAATTTTAGGTAAAGAAGATCTGGGAGCTAAAGGTCAAATTGCAACCCAGTTTGTAGATAGTAATCCTACAGGTTCTGATTTAGCTATAGACTCCCTTACAAGCCCAGATGGAAGAGTGTTGGGAACTGTAAGCTCCATAGATAGGATGGGTAAAGATATTTATAAAAATGTTTATATTAGGGGAATACACAAAATATTTAAGTCAGGAGTTAAATATTTTAACTAGGAGGGTCCAAATTGAAGGTAGCTATTGTTATGGGAAGTTTATCAGACAGGAAATTAGGAGATAAGGTGACAGGGATATTAGATAAATTTGGAGTGGATTACGAAATAAGAGTTATATCTGCCCATAGAACCCCTTATACTGCCTTTGAATTTGCAGAAAAAGCCGAAGAAAGGGGCATTGAAGTTATTATAGCCATTGCAGGCAAAGCAGCTCATTTAGCCGGGGTGATGGCTGGTGTTACTCATCTTCCAATAATAGGTATTCCAGCAAAATCTTCAACTATGGATGGGCTAGACTCCCTTTTATCGGTAGTTCAGATGCCCAAAGGGGTTCCGGTGGCAACAGTTGCTATAGATGGTGGAGAAAATGGAGCCCTGTTGGCAGTTCAAATGCTGTCATTAAAATATCCTGAGCTTAAGGAAAAACTAAAGGAATATAAAAAGGAATTGGCCAAAGACGTAGCAGAGATGGATAAGACCATCCAAGGACAATAGGAGGGACGGTATTGAGTGGAATAATTGGAATATACAGCCCAAATAGAGTGGATGCATCCCAAATTGCCTATTATGGTCTCTATGCCCTTCAACACCGCGGCCAAGCCAGTACAGGTATAGCAGTTAACAATAATGGCTTTGTGGATTACCATAAGGGACAGGGATTAGTCAATGAGGTATTTTCAAAGGATGTAATAGAAAGACTTATAGGAAATATTGCTATAGGTCATGTTAGGTATGCTACAAGTTATGACAGTAAGGATAAAACCAATGTAGAACCCCTGGTTGTAGGTTATAGGAAAGGAGCACTTGCTCTTAGCCTTGATGGAAGTATTGTAAATGCAAAAGCACTAAGGGATGAATTAGAGGATAAGGGCGTAATATTCCAAAGCACATTAGATGCAGAAGTCATTGCCAACTTAATAGCAAGATATCATAAAGACAGGCTGGAGGAGGCTATTATGAAGGCTTTAGATGATATAAAGGGTTCTTATAGCATAGTGATGATGAACGCCAACAGCCTAATTGTCGCAAGGGATCCCCATGCCCTAAGGCCTATGGTCTTAGGTAAGATTAGAGATGGGTATATAGTGGCCTCTGAAACCTGTGCTTTTGACACCATTGGAGCGGAGTTTATCCGAAATATTAATGCTGGCGAAATGATAGTCATAGATGAAACTGGAGTAAGGACTGTCCGGGAAAAGAAAGGGAAGGTCAGCCACTGTCTATTTGAATATATTTATTTTGCAAGGCCAGATAGCCAAGTGGACAATAGAAGTATATACACAGCACGTATAGAAATTGGAAGGCAGCTGGCCAAAGAAAGTCCTGTAGATGCAGATATAGTTATTGGAGCACCAGATTCAGGAATAGTATCAGCTGTAGGCTATGCGGAAGAATCCAAAATCCCCTATAGGGATGGCTTAATAAAAAATAGGTATGTAGGTAGAACTTTTATTCAGCCAACTCAGGAGCTAAGAGAGCAAGGGGTAAAAATAAAGTTAAATGTTTTAAAGGATAACGTAAATGGAAAAAGAGTTGTATTGGTGGATGATTCTATAGTAAGAGGAACTACAATAAAGAGAATTATAGAATTATTAAAGAAGGCTGGAGCCAAGGAAGTTCATGTAAGAATAAGCTCGCCTCCTGTAACCCATTCCTGCTATCTGGGCATGGACACTCCCAATGAGGAATTTTTAATGGCCAAAGGTATGACTGTTGAAGATATTAGAAAGCAGCTGGGAGCTGATTCTTTATACTATATTTCACTGGAGGGGCTTATTAAGGCAATTGGAGGAGATGACGGATTTTGCACTGGCTGCTTTACTGGAGGATATCCCGTATAGTGTAACTTATGTCAAATCAGTACAGCCTTTAGTCATAAATAGTTACTACGGTGATAGGACAATAATTACTAAACTAATAAAGCATATCAAAATAAGAATAAAGAGGTGTTAGTATGTCTCTAACCTATAAAGATGCGGGGGTTGACAAAGAGGCTGGTTATAAACAAGTTCAGCTAATTAAAAAGTTTATCAGCAAAACCCATACTCCGAGAGTTTTGTCGGATATTGGTGGATTTGCTGGTCTCTTTCAGCTGGATACTAAGGCTTATGAAGAGCCAATTTTGGTATCAGGAACTGATGGGGTGGGAACCAAACTAAAAATAGCTTTTATGATGGACAAGCATGATACTATTGGACAAGACTGTGTTGCCATGTGTGTCAACGATATTTTATGTCAGGGAGCAAAACCCCTGTTTTTCTTGGATTATATTGCTACGGGCAAGCTAGAACCAGAAAAGATGGCACAAATCGTTGAAGGGGTTTCTGATGGCTGTATAAAGGCAGGATGTGCCTTAATAGGCGGTGAAACAGCAGAAATGCCTGGCTTTTACAGTGATGGAGAATATGATATAGCTGGCTTTTGTGTAGGTATTGTTGACAAAAAGAATTTAATTACAGGGGATGCTATAAAGGAAGAGGATGTTGTTATAGGATTACCTTCTAGTGGAATTCATAGCAATGGATATTCTCTGGTAAGGAAAATTGTGTTTGAAAAGGAAAAAATGGACGTAGACACCTATATACCTGAACTAGGCATAACTCTAGGGGAAGAACTGCTTAAGCCTACTAGAATATATGCAAATGTCATAACAGACTTAGTAGATAAGTTCAATATAAAAGGTATTAGTCACATAACAGGTGGAGGCTTTATAGAAAACATTCCCAGGATGCTTCCAGAAGGTATAACTGCTCATATAGATACAAGTGTAATCGAAACACCTGTAATATTTAATTTAATAAAGAGATGTGGGCATGTAGAAACACAAGAAATGTATGGAACCTTCAATATGGGAGTGGGAATGGTATTGGTTGTTGACAAGGAAGAGTTGGCAGGTATAAAGCAGTACCTTATGAACAAAAATGAAAAATATTATGTGCTGGGAGATATAAGAAAGGGAAGTGAAGGAGTAATACTATCATGGTAAACATAGGGGTGCTTATATCTGGCAATGGGACAAATCTGCAAGCTATTATAGATGGAATAGATAAAGGAATAATAAACGGAAGAATAAAGGTTGTTATATCAAACAGGAAAGATGCCTATGGCCTAACAAGAGCTAGTAAGGCTAATATTGAATCTATATACTTAGACCCAAAAGAATGTGATGCTATTACTTATGATCGGAAAATATTACATGAGCTAAAGAAGAGGGATGTGGATTTAGTAGTATTAGCAGGTTATTTGAGAATACTATCAAAGAAATTCATAGAAGAATATAAAAATAGAATTATAAACATACATCCGTCTCTAATACCAAGTTTTTGCGGAAAAGGATATTACGGAGATAGGGTTCACAGTGCAGTACTTGAATATGGAGTTAAATATACTGGTGCCACTGTTCACTTTGTGGATGAAGGTACTGATACAGGTCCTATAATACTTCAAGAGGTGGTAAAAATAGATGACCATGATACTGTAGACACCTTAAAAGAAAAGGTTCTTGAAGTAGAACACAAGTTATTGGTACAAGCCATCGAATTGTTTTGTCAAAACAAATTATCTATAAAAGGAAGATTAGTAAGAATAAGGAGTGAGGAAAATGAAAAGAGCATTGATTAGTGTCTTTGATAAGAGAGGAATAGTGGATTTTGCAAAAGAATTGGTGGAATTAGGCTGGCAAATAATTTCTACAGGGGGTACTTTTGAACAGCTTCAAAAAGCCGGTATAGATGTTGTGGATATAGAATGGGTTACTGGCTTTCCTGAAATATTAAATGGAAGAGTCAAAACTTTAAATCCCTATATCCATGGAGGTATCCTTTATAAAAGGGATGACGAGGAGCATGTAAAAACATTGGATGAAATGAATATATCTCCTATAGATATGGTAGTAAATAATCTATATCCCTTTGAAGAAACAATGTTAAAAGGAAAAGACCATGATGAAATTATAGAAAATATCGATATTGGCGGCCCTTCCATGATAAGAGCAGCAGCTAAGAACTATAAGCATGTAACAGTAATTATAGATCCTGAAGATTACTCAAAAGTATTAGCGGAACTTAAGGCAAATAAGGATACTAGCTTAGAGACCCGTCTATATTTAGCAAGAAAAGTGTTCAACTACACTGCTTACTATGATGCACTCATATCTAAGTATTTCAATGAATTAGAACAGATTGATTTTCCCGATTATTTAACCCTAGGATACAAGCTAAAGGACAATTTAAGATATGGTGAAAATCCCCATCAAAAAGCTGCATATTATGTTAGTCCAAATCCAGTGGTGGGAAGCATTGCCCTTGGGAAAAAACTTCATGGAAAGGAATTATCCTTTAACAATATAAACGATGGTAATGCTGCTATAGATATGGTAAAGGAGTTTGACGAGCCCACTGTAGTTGCAGTTAAACATGCAAATCCCTGTGGCATAGGAAGCGGAAAGAATCTATTAGAAGCTTATCTAAAAGCTTATGAATGTGATAAAGAATCTATATACGGCGGAATAATTGCAACAAATAGGGAAGTCGATGGGAATGTGGCCAAGGAAATGGCTAAGATATTTTTAGAGGTAATAATATCACCTTCTTTTACTGAAGAGGCTTTAGCCATTTTAACTAAAAAGAAAAACCTAAGGCTCATAGAATTGGGAACTCTTAACAAAGAAGAAAAGGATATGGAAGTTAAAAATATATCTGGTGGTATCTTAGTTCAGGACAAGGACGTAATTAACTTTTTAGATGATATGAAAGTGGTAACAGAAAGAAAGCCAACTGAAAAGGAAATGGAAGAACTAATCTTTGCTTGGAAGGCAGTTAAACATTTAAAATCCAATGGTGTTGTTATTGCTAAGGATAAAGGTACCATTGGTATAGGTGGAGGCGAGGTAAACCGCTTTTGGGCAGTGGAAAATGCGGTAGAGAGAGCCAATGATAAGGTAAAGGGAAGTGTTTTAGCCTCTGACGGATTTTTCCCATTTAAGGATTCTGTTGAACTACTGGGACAATCAGGAGTCACAGCTATAATACAACCTGGGGGCTCAATAAGAGATGGAGAGGTAATTGAAGAAGCAAATAAATATAATATAGCCATGGTGTTTACAGGAATAAGGCATTTTAAACACTAGGAGGTATTAAGAGTGAAAGTACTAGTCATAGGCAGCGGAGGAAGAGAACACACCTTGTGCTGGAAGATTGCCCAGTCAAAAGAAGTAGAAAAAGTGTACTGCGCTCCTGGCAATGGAGGTACCAGACTGGTTGCAGAAAATGTAGATATAAAAGCCAATGATATAGATTCTTTGGTAGAATTTGCCCTAATAAACAACATTGATTTAACTGTAGTAGGTCCTGAGGAGCCACTAGTGATGGGAATTGTTGACAGGTTCCAAGAGAAGGGATTGAGAATATTTGGTCCAGACAAAAAAAGTGCAAGACTAGAAGGTAGCAAAAGCTATGCTAAAGAGTTTATGAAAAAGTATGATATTCCAACGGCAAAATATCAAGTCTATCAAAGCTATCAGGATGCCAGAGAAGATTTAGATAGTTTTTCCTATCCGTTGGTGATCAAGGCTGACGGGTTGTGTGCTGGGAAGGGTGTAGCAATAGTAAAGACAAGAGAAGAGGCATTAAAGACACTTAAAGAAATACTAGTAGATAAGAAGTTTGGTGAGCAAGGAAATAGGGTGGTAATTGAAGAGTATTTAGATGGAATTGAAATGTCTCTACTATGCTTTGTAACGGATAATAGAATAATTCCTATGGAAAGCGCAAAGGACTACAAAAAAATCTATGACGGTGATCTAGGACCAAATACAGGAGGGGTAGGAGCTTTTGCTCCAAGCCCATTGCTTACTCAGGAGTTAAAAAAGAAAATAGAGGAAGAAGTACTTAAAAGAATAGAGTGCGGGTTAAATAGTGAAAACTTAAACTACAAAGGAATCCTTTATGTCGGCCTTATGATAGTTAAAGGTAATCCTAAAGTTTTAGAGTTTAATGTAAGATTTGGAGACCCAGAAACAGAGGTTCTTATCCCAAGGCTTGAATCTGATATAGTTGATCTATTTGAAAATACTATAGATTCATCGCTAGAGCCTTCAGATATCCAATGGAGCCAGCAAAGTTGTATGACTGTTGTATTAACATCTAAAGGCTATCCCGGAGAATTTGAAAAGGGTTTTGAAATTAGTATAGATGACAGTATAGATAAGGACATAATCCTATTTCATAATGGAACCGAGTATAAAAAAGATAAGCTGCTAACGGCTGGAGGAAGGGTGCTATCTGTAACTGCATTGGCAAATTCTTTAGAAGAAGCAAGAGAAAAAATATACGCTAATATTGATAATATAAGTTTTAAAGGAATGAATTTTAGGAAAGATATTGGGAAATAGAGCATATTAACAAAGAAAAAATCCGAACATTACGATAAAAACTTAGTAAAATGTTCAAATTTATATTGACTTTTTGGTAGTCCTTTGATATATTATCAATGTAACAAATAGCGCTCATATAATCCTGATAATTGGTTCAGGAGTTTCTACCAGGCAGCCGTAACTGCCATAGGCTATGAGTGAATTGTGTTATATTGAGAAGCTTTAAGCTTTCCAATATAGGCAAATAGATTCACTCGGGTCATGAATCTATTTGCCTGTTTTTAATTTTTTTAAGACCTGACAATAATAAAGGAGGAAACACAAATGAACGGTTTCTTTGAACGCACATTTAAGTTAAAAGAACACAATACCAATGTAAGAACTGAGATCATGGCCGGTATTACAACATTTATGACTATGGCTTATATCCTAGTTGTAAATCCAAACATTTTATCTTCTGCTGGCATGGATAGAGGTGCTATTTTCACAGCAACGGCTCTATCAGCAGCTATAGCTACTATTGCCATGGCATTTTTGGCTAACTATCCTGTTGCCCTGGCATCAGGGATGGGACTTAATGCTTTTTTTGCAATTGTTGCATCTCGATATTCATGGGAAATTGCATTAACTGCTATACTCGTTGAAGGTATTATTTTTATTCTTTTGTCATTAGTAAACTTTAGAGAGGCAATTGTCAATGGTATGCCTGAAAACTTAAAATACGCTATTACTGTGGGAATTGGACTATTTATTGCTTTTATCGGTTTGCAAAATGCTGGAATAGTAGTAGCAGGCGAAGTTGGTGATTTAAAAAGTATTACTGTTATCTTGTCTCTTGTAGGATTATTAGGAACTATTTATCTAACTCATAAGGGAGTTAAAGGCGCACTTCTTTGGGGTATCTTAGGTACTTATGTTTTAGGTATTATTTGTCAGCTCATCGGCCTATATACTGTTGATCCAGATGCAGGAAGATTTGACCTTATTCCATCCTTACAACTTATTTCACTACCACCTTCAGTAGCTCCTACATTTTATAAATTTGATTTTGCTGGAGCATTTAAGTTAGGATTTGAATTCTTCGTTATTATGTTTTCATTCCTGTTTGTTGATATATTTGATACTGTAGGAACTCTTATTGGTGTAGCCAGCAAGGGAAATCTCCTTGATAAGGACGGAAAACTACCTAGAGCAAAAGAAGCGCTATTGGCAGACGCTATAGGTACTGTTGCAGGTGCTTTCTTAGGTACTTCTACTGTTACCAGCTACGTAGAAAGTGCATCAGGTGTAGCAGAAGGTGGAAGAACAGGACTTACTGCACTAACTACTGGGGTATTGTTCATAGTTGCTTTGATCTTTGCTCCTATCTTCACTGCAATACCTTCCTTCGCTACTGCACCTGCTTTGGTTGTGGTGGGACTGTTTATGGTAACGTCTATTACCAAGATTGATTTTAGTGATTTCACAGAAGGTTTACCTGCTTTCTTGGCAATTATAATGATGCCCTTTACAAGCAGCATTGCTGAAGGAATAGTATTTGGTATACTATCCTGGGTTATTCTGAAAGTTCTCTCCGGTAATGCTAAGAAGGTTCAACCTCTAATGTATGTTCTTGCAGTATTGTTTATCTTTAAGATAGCGCTTTAAATTAGAATTTATATAACTTTAGCATTAAAAAACACCAGATGCTGTATTTTAGTATCTGGTGTTTTTAATTGTTCTATATTTAATTACCTATGCAGTTATTGTAAACCGAATTCATCGATTAACATATCCATAGCTTGTTTTTCATGAATTTTGTTTATAAAACAATCGATTTTTATGTTAGAGGTAACTGAAGCTTTAATAGGTATATTATGCTTGGTGAATAGTTCAAAAACAGTTGCGGCTATTCTTGGTTGTTGCTCTAAGCCTAAACCTTCAATAGACATCTTAATAATATTGGTATCCAGTTTTATAGAGAGCCCACTATCCTTTGATGCTAGATCTTTACAAAAGTTTTCTGCTTTTTGAAGGTTATCTGCTGATAGGGCAAAGGCAATATCACTCATTCTATCTGCGGGAGAAGTTTGACTAATTAACTCTAGGTAATTATTTTCTCCAGCAAATTCTCTATATACATTAGCAATGGTATTGAGCTTAGCAGGCGCATTGCGAATGGATACTAGTATAATATTGTCCTGGGTTGTAATATTGGTTACGGGACTTCTATCGTCTAGTACATTTTTCATATTATATAATCCAGGAGCTCTATTTGCCATATATCGTGCAGCCCTAAGGGCTCCTACGGCAAATATTTGCTTAGAATATGCAGTATGCTCTACTTCAATAGTTTCATCATTTCCAGCAAATAAAACTGTATGTTGCCCTACTATAGTACCCCCACGTATAGCGTGGATGCCCAGATCAGAAGGTGATCTCCTATCATTCTTGGAATGCCTGCCATATATATAGTTCTTTGAATTTAGAAATACTTCATTTATAGCGTCTGCCAAAGCATAGGCAGTTCCGCTGGGGGCATCAATTTTTTGATTATGATGCTTTTCAATAATTTCGATATCAAAACTGTCTCCTAGAACTTGTGCTGCTTTTTGAATAAGTTGGTACATCAAATTAATACCTACAGACATATTGGCAGCTTGTAAGATGGGTATTTTTTTGCTGTATGCTGCTATAGTTTCCTGTTCTTTTGGACTAAAGCCTGTAGTTGCGATAACTAGGGCACAATTTCGTTTGACAGCTGCATCCAATAAAGAGGGCAGGGCTTGAGGTAGAGAAAAATCGCTAATGACATCACATTCCTCAGTACATTGGTCTAATGACGAATATACTGGGAAAGGATTGTCATAGGCGTCAGTAATCCTATCCACGCCGGCCACTACTTGGATGTCAGGTTGTTTAATTGCCATAGATGCCACTACTTGCCCCATCTTACCATTGCATCCATGGATAATTATCTTTATCATATGCAAGAAACACTCCTGTCTTTAAGTGAATTTAAGGAAATTAGAGAGCCTCATTTTGCCAGTACCAAATTAACTTTTCAGCAATTTGGACAGTATTGGTGGCAGCTCCTTTTCTAATATTATCCGCAACAACCCATAAGTTAACTCCGTTGTCTACGCTTTCGTCTCTTCGGATCCTACCCACAAATACTTGATCTTTGCCATTGCAATTTAAGGGCATTGGATATTGATTATTTGCGGGATCGTCAATTACTTCAACACCGGGAGCATTAGCTAATAGGCTTTTTAATTCGTCTAAATCAAATTCCTTTTTTAGTTCCACATTTATAGATTCACTATGTCCATTAAATACAGGAACTCTAACAGTTGTAGCAGTAATTCTTAAGCTATTATCCTTCAGGATTTTCTTTGTTTCTTCGATCATCTTCATCTCTTCTTTAGTATATCCATTATCTAAAAAGGAATCAATATGAGGGATACAATTGCTGAAGATAGGATGAGGGAATTTTTTTGGCTCTTCTCCCTTTATTCCATTTTCAAGATCATTATATCCTGCTACTCCTGCTCCAGAAACGGCTTGATAGGTAGAATAGACTATTCTTTCTATACCATATTTATCATATAAGGGTTTTAAGGCTACTACAGCTTGGATGGTAGAACAGTTAGGATTGGCTATTATACCTTTATGGTTTAATATTTCTTCAGGGTTTACCTCAGGAACTACTAGAGGCACATCTGGTTCCATTCTCCATGCACTGCTGTTATCAATAACTACGATTCCTTTTTCAGCAGCAATAGGGGCATAGGTTTTGCTTACACTACCCCCGGCAGAGAAAAGGGCAATGTCTATATCCTTGCCATCAAAGCATGTAGGGGTAAGCTCTTCTACTACATGATCTTTACCCATGAATTTGATAACTTTACCAGCAGATCGTGCAGAAGCAAACATATAGTAGTTGTCAATAGGTAGCTGTTTTTCTTCTAATACTTCTAAAAATTTTCGGCCCACCATTCCGGTGACTCCAACTATTGCAAGATTATATTTTCTCATAGCTTTCCTCCCTAAGATTTAATTAACTTATTAAAATAAAATAACGGCTGATGTTTCACCAGCCGCTTTCGTCACACTTGCAAAACCAACAAGG
>JAAYKZ010000365.1 GCA_012522165.1 Clostridiales bacterium | reverse complement strand
GGACGCTGGGGTAAACGTGTTGGTCGTGGTATACCCCTAAGTAAAATTTTTAGCACCAAAGAAGAAGTGATGGATGTAATAGAGAAAGCCATCCTAGTATACGGAGAACAAGGTAAAACTGGGGAACGCTTCGGTGAAACCATCGAAAGGCTTGGATTTGATAATGTAGAAGCTCAGTGATTATCAAATAACATCTTAAACAGAAAACAAGAAATCCTTGAAGCTAATCTCCATACTACAGGTGGAGCAACCTGCTAAAATAAAAAACGCCAGCATTAAGCTGGCGATTTTAGTTTATTATTTGATATAGATTGCATAAATTGTGTAGTATGAGTGACAAGCTATTTGACTATCCTAGAATATTGTCCTTTAGTTATGAAATAAAATATCCCATAAACCAATGCATAAGCACCATACATCACTGCTGAATAAGACAGAACCGTCAAGTAGGAATTCTCAACAGGAATTGTATAAGAAAATATCATTATATCCGCCGCTTTCATAGCAAAAATACTATGGATAATCCCTACCACAAGAGGAATTAAAAAGACTGGAAGCAATCTTTTTACTATTACTTTTTTCTCTATTTGATTATCCATTCCTATTTTTCTAAGCATCTTAAATTGATGCTTTTCTTCTTCTGCAGCCATTATTTGTTTAAAATACAGAAGGCTAGCGGTCATGAGTATAAATACAACACTCATAAAAAATCCAATAAAGCATACCAGACCAAATGTCTCTAATGATACATTATAATGATTATATGCAGTTCTGTATTTTCCAGTTTTCCCGTCTAATATTTCTACAAGATCAGCGTTCAAATCCCCTGACTTTAAAGGATTTTCAAATTTAAATACCGTCACTTTATCCAAAGGAGCGCCACCATGATCTGTATCAACAATATCACCACCATTATAAAGGACATCAAAATCATTATCATCTAAAACCAAGGTATAGATTGCGCCAAAGGCAAATGTGCTTCTTTGTGTAACCACGGTAATTTTTAGAGTCTGATTAGAAAAGTTTAATAGCTTTCCATGTATTAAAGGTTCTAGATCATAACTTATAAAAGGATATTCTAACATTGCTTCCCCAGGTTTTATATCCACAGGCTCTAACTCCAGTCTTGATATTGAGATTAACTTATTATATTCGGACTCAGAGTATACCCTAAAATAATTTTCCTCATCAAATGTAAGCTCTCTTCCTTCAATTATAATAGGTTCCATTGTAGGACTGCATTTATATCTCTGAGCTGTATACTCATCTAAAATTTTAACCTTATGCCTTTCAAAAGCCATATAAATATCGTCTAATACTTCTTCTTGACCACCATAGAAATACATATCATATCCTATAGTATCATAGACATTTTTTTCAACGCTACTATAGAGGGTAAACCCGGTCGCAATGGCTGTTGTAGCTATTGCTGATAAAACTGCTATGGTTGCCATAGTGGATGCTATGGATTTTACTCTATGGGAAAACATTGAAATAGAAATTAAATTGACATCTCTATAATGCCTTCCTTTATTATTCTTGATAAGCTGTAAGACTTTAGGCAACCCACCCCAAAAGAATAGATAGGTCCCACTAATTACTAAAATTAATATGGGTATTGCCGCAACTATCAAAAAATCATTATCTATAGACGCTAGGTAGTAACCAGCACCAATTAATATAAGTGATATTATAAGAGCAATTACAGAGCCCTTTGAGTTGCCTTCCGATACCTTGTCAGCTTTAAATAGGTCTACTAGCTCAAATTTATTTATCACCCTTAATCCTGACAAACCCATAAGGCAAAATATTGCCAGGAAAATAAAAGTAGTAATAAAGACAGGTTCAACAGCTATGCTAAACTCTATATCCCCAGTAAAGGATGTCAAAGAAATATCTAGTAAAATCATGGCAGTAAGCTTTGAGAGAAACATACCCACACCTATACCAATAACCAATGCAGCAAGCCCCACCATCATAGTCTCCATAAAAAGCAATTTACCAATTTTTCTATTGGTCATACCAAACAAGGAATAGGTTGATATCTCCTTCTTCCTTGCCTTGATAAAACTATTGTTAGAGCTAATAAGAAAAAACATTACAAATACCATAATGATAATACCAAAGACCGTTAATAAAGCCCTATACCTATCATCATAGATAAATGCATTTGATACATGCTCATTTTCTAATAAAGCTAAAAATGAATAGGCTGTAAATACGCTAAAGCTTAGGGAAAAGAAATACATTACATATCTCTTAAAATTCCGTCTTATATTGCGAATAGCTAGCGTGGAAAGCTTTATCATGCTCCCTCACCCCCTAGTACACTCATTACATCTATGATGGAGTCAAAGAATTGCTTTTTATCATCTCCTGCATAGAGCTCGTTGTATATCTCACCATCTCTAATAAACATTATTTTATGGCAGTAGCTGGCAGCAAATACATCGTGGGTTACCATTAAAATTGTTGCCTTGTACTCATCATTTATAAAGGTTAAAAGATCCAGCAAATCCTTCCCCGATTTGGAGTCCAGATTGCCTGTAGGCTCATCTGCAAGGATTAACCTTGGGTTGGTAATCAAAGCCCTGCATGCCGCCGCACGTTGCTGTTCTCCTCCAGAAACCTCATAAGGATACTTATCCAATATCGCTGTTATTCCCAAATCCTTAGCGAGGCTGTTTAGTTTACTTTCCATAACTTTAGCTTTATACCCTGCCAATGCCAATGGCAGTACTATATTTTCCCTTAAAGTCATGGTCTCTAGTAAATTATAATCCTGGAAAATAAAGCCTATTTTCTTGGCCCTATGAATCGCCAACTTATCTTTACTGAACCCTGTGATATCCTGGCCATCAATTATAAGTCTTCCAGTGGTTGGTTTATCAATGCTACCTAATATGTTAAGTAATGTAGTTTTTCCTGAGCCTGAAGGACCCATTACACCAATAAATTCACCTTCATTCACTTTAAAGCTTATATTTTTCAATGCCATATATTGTTTTGAACCTTTTTTAGAACCATATACTTTACTTATGTTTTCCACCCTTAATATCTCCATTTACTTTACCTCCACAATCTTCTTTCTGAGAAGATTATATCTCATACAGAGATTAGGTAAAATCGAATTAGCTTACATTTTTAGAATCTAAGCTTACAATTTTGTCACAAAATAATATCTCCTAAAGAAAAATTTTTCTTTTTATTCTTTAGGAGATAATCTATTATGGATAGTTTGATTTTCAATGAAGGTCAGTCTAAAAACAGCATATTC
>JAAYKZ010000364.1 GCA_012522165.1 Clostridiales bacterium | reverse complement strand
CTTCAAAATATCACCAATATCCTTGATATCATCGGAGTTGCCAAAGACTCCTGCAAGGCCAATGCTTATGGTAAAAGTGATTTCCTGCCCTTCGTAAACCACTTTTCTATTGGCTACGGTTTGCCTGAACTTTTCAGCTATCCTTTGGGCATCTTCCAAAGAAGTGTTCTTTAAAACTACAGCAAATTCTTCTCCTCCTATGCGGCCGGCAATATCTGTTTTTCGAAAACCGGTCTTGATAATTCGTCCAACTTCACGAATTACTTCATCTCCAGCAGCATGTCCAAAGGTGTCGTTTATAATCTTGAAATTGTCCAAATCCATAATCAACAATGCTAGTTCCTCATTATTCCTTTTGACCCAATCAAACTCATTTTTGGCTAAGTTCATAAATTCAGCTCGATTATAGAGGCCACTTAAAGAATCTATGGTAGCCAACACCTTAAGTCTTTCCTGTATCTTCCTTTCTTCAGTAACATCACGGATAGACTTAAGCATTCTAGTGTTCCCATTATAGGTATCTCCCAATTGAACCACGTCAATCTCAAAAAACCGTTCTTCCCCATTTATCAATAAAGAAAAATCACAGCTACTCTCACTTTGGAAAACTTCCAACAATTTTGGTTCTCTATCAAGTATATGCTCTATGGTATAATTGTTCAATTGAATATTTATATCTTCAAAAAACTTTTCCGCAGCCTTATTGTAGTCTATTATCCTCTTTCCTGCCCCCAATACCACCATAGCAACAATGTTGTTCTCAAAGATAGTTTCTCGGGCCAGAGTTCTAATTTCCAAAAAATCGTATTTTATAATTCCATAGCTAATAATAAGAAGAGAAACTGGCATTATTAAAGCAGAATAATCGATGCTCCAATTATCAAAAGCAAAAATAACCAACACAATACCAATAAAAGGTAGTAAAGAAGCAAATAAAAAAACTAAAAAATGGGATTTAGTATAGCCAGCCTTATTCTTTAGGTATCCTGTGAGGTAAATGATAACGGTAAGCAGCAAGCACAATATGGTATAAGAAATGTTAACATAGTACCATAAACCTCTTTCCATATACAAGGAATAATAGCCTGAAAACTGTCTGATTTCCCACTTTGTATAGAAAAGATGATGCCAGGAATTGGTGAGTCGCATAAAGAAGGTTATTACAGGAATAGAAAAAAACAAAACTGCCATCTTGATTTTTAAGGAATAGATGGTTTTAGTATAAAGAAGAGCAACCATCAGCCATAGTACAGAAATAAAGGGTAATCCTAGGTATTGAATCTGATTCCAAAAAATCATTTCTTGCAAATTGCTATTGTTAATGATCATTAAATAACCAAATAAATATAGGCTAATACATAAAACCAAGGCTGAGAACGCCTTGCGATAACTAGTTCTGCCCTTTGAAAATAAATAGGCTGCAAAAAATTGAGCTAGAATAACAGCAAAAACCAAATAAAGACTTATTATGTTTTTTGATGTGCTCATAATAGAACCTCCACTTATTTGCAAAGCCTTCTCATTAAAAAAAGCGTTTTCTTTAATGAGAATAGTTTTACACTTCATCTGATTAATCTGTTATCATAATTATATATTAGTTGTAATATCTTGTCTATATTTGTCCAAACATTTAAAAACAATAAAACCTGATATGTCAACACTTTTTTGGACATATTTTTACCG
>JAAYKZ010000363.1 GCA_012522165.1 Clostridiales bacterium | reverse complement strand
GCATAAACGCTTATATTTTTCAAGGTACAAAATTTTATTTCTAAAAACTGCAAAATATTTTACCGCCGAGGTAATTTACACACTATTTTGGACTTGACTTTTAAATAGAATGCTTTTAACTATACAAGGGGTTATTAATTAAATAAAATATATATTAAAGGGAGATTCAAAGACAATTGGGAATCCTTATCTGCTTTTACCCCTCCTAAGTATATTTAAAATAGAGATTGGAGTTAAAAATCAAAATAGAAGGTAGATGTCTGTCTCATCTACCTCCTATTTCAATTTCTAGTTTTATACAAATTTAACCTTTTACCCCACCTATGGTCAGACCAGAAATGAAAGCCTTTTGATTTAGGAGAAATAGTATAATTAATGGGATAACAGACATAACAGATCCAGCAATCAACAGGTCATAGTTATTACCATAGGGAGCGATGAGTGAAGCAAGTCCTATGGTAAGGGTAAACTTCTCTGTTGTTCTAAGAACGATGAGGGGCCAAACAAAGCTGTTCCAGCTGGTCATAGCCTGAAGTATTGCCATTGCCCCAAAGGCTGGGGTCATAAGTGGCATCATTATCCTAAAGTAAATACCGAATTCACCGCATCCATCGATTCTTCCTGCATCAATAAAATCCCTGGGCAGGCCAATAGCATATTGCCTGAAAAAGAATACTGCGAAGGGTGAGACCACAAATGGCAGCACGACTCCCCAATAGGTATTAATAATATTTAAAAAGACAGTTAGCCGATATAGAGGCAGTATTAGAATTTCGATAGGCACCATCATAACTGCTAATACAGTTAGAAAAATAAGATTTCGGCCTTTGAAATTGTAAACAGCAAGGCCATAGCCTACCATAGATGTCAAAAAGAGTGCTAGTACCGTATGCATGGCGGTAATAATGAGACTGTTTTTATACCAATGCAAATATGCACCGTTTTTATCCGTTGCTAATAAAGCATAGTTATCAAATGACATTACATCTAAATCAATATTTAGGTTTATTCCATAACGCATAAGCTCCCGACCAGGCTTAAAGGAAGATATTAGCATAAAAAGGAAGGGAGAAAGGATAATGAGGCTGGCTAATATCAATACTAGCAAGAGCAAAATATCTTTAGCTTTTATGGTCCTTTTTGTGTTTTGCATCTAATCCTCTTCCTTTCTAAAATATCCAAATAATGAGAGTTGAATAATGTTTACAACCATTACTATAAATAGCAGAGTGATACCTATGGCAGAGGCAAATCCCATGTCGTTTTGGTTAAATCCTGTCTGATAAATATATTGAACCAGGGTAAGGCCGATACCTCCTGGGTTACTAGTGCCCCAATAAGTATAGCTTTCAGCAAACATTGCATAACCGCCATATACACTAATAGTAATTACATAAATAATTACAGGCTTTAAGCCGGGTAGTGTTATGTGCATTAATTTATGAAAAGAATTAGCACCATCAATATCAGCCGATTCATATAATTCATCCGGTATGTTTTGCAAGCCGGATATAAAATAAACAATATTGACTCCAAGCCATCTCCATGTACATAGTACTACCAGAGCAAACATACCTGTTGACTTTTGTTGTAGCCACACTATGGGCTCAAGGCCAAATTTGCCAAGAATGGCATTTATGAAGGTGGTTTCCTGTTCACCAAAGGCATATCTAAAAAAGATGCCAGCTACTATTACAGATGTCAGTGCAGGCATGAAAAATGCTGATCTAAATACATTCCTTCCTATGGTAGTTTTTTTGTTTAGCACTACAGCCAAAATAATTGGCAGGGGAACCAGAACTAATATAGTCCAGAATGTGTATATAGTTGTATTCTTAAGGGCTGTGAAGAAAAGAGGATTTAAGAGGTTTTGATAATTTTTAAAGCCAATAAAAGACACATCTCCAGGGCCGGCGATTTTTTGGAAACTCATAATTATTGTAGATATTGTGGGGTACAGGAAAAAAAGTAAGAAAGAAATAATAAAAGGAGAAACAAACACATATGGAATAATTCCATGGGATCTTTTTTTGTACGTCAAGTGGGTGTTATTCACAAATATAGCCTCCTTTTTAGGTAAAGATTCGGCTGTTGCCAGCCGAATCTAGTTACCAATTAGTATATTGATTATTGCTGTCTGGCTAATTCGTTTGCGGCTTCCTTTAAGGCCTCTTCAGGAGTCAGACTCTGTTCCCTTATGGATTTAAATACTACATCTCTTTTGATAATGTCAATTGCTGCAGGATATATTTCGGGAATATTTGTTGGATGGATCTCATCCTTTATTTCCAGCAGCATATCGAATATGCCCTTTCCGAAATAATCGGTGTATTTGTTATCTGCACTCATCTCAGGTGCATCCCAAACATCCCATCTGATAGGATCGAATCCAAGCATGGTCCAAGTCTTTATAGCACCTTCCCGTGATACTTTTGCAAAGACCAGGAATCTTGCAGCAAGGTCCTGATGTTTACTCTGAGTGGTTACAACTGTACCTGTTCCTCCCATTCCAGCTGAGCGATACCCTCCTTCTTCCCATGCTGGTAAAGGTAGAATAGTAATTTTTCCGTCCAAGTCAGGCATATATTCTACAAAACGGCCCATATACCATAATGGCATAAGCACAGAAGCTGCACCACCGTTATTCATAAATGCAAAGTATTCTTCAGCATGGTGGGATCCCCCAGGAGCCGGGATGGCAATTTTATGCTTGTGAACCATATCATAGAGGAATTGTAAAACCTTAATATTGTCTTCATTATCGATGATAATATTACCTTGACTGTCAAAAATATCTGAGCCAATCTGACTTATCATTGGGTACAAGGTCCATTGGTCAGTAATTTCAATGGTGGTCATTGGTATACCTGTTTCAGCCACTACTTTTTTACCAACCTCTACGTAATCATCCCAAGTGACAATATCCTTAGGATCAACACCAGCTTGATCTAAGATTTCGGTGTTATAAAACATTACAGTAGCACCAACATGGTAGTCTATTCCGTAGTATTTACCATCCTTTGCATAATTGTCAAACCTGGCTTGTACACAGTATTCTATATCAGAGCCGATATAATCATTAAGAAGAACAAGTGAAGGTGTGCTTCCTTTAAGGTAATTGGCGAATTTACTAATTTCAATATCTGCTATATCTGGAGCACCTACTCCTGATTGAAGGGCAATTAATAATTTGTTGTGCATTTCATCGTAGGAATATACTTCAGTTACAAGCTCAATGGGACTGTCTGGATTTTTTTCATTCCAGGTCAAGACGGCATCATCAATGAATTGTTTATGAAGCTCCTGGAAAGTCCAGAAAATGAGAGAAGTTACCTCTGCTTCCTTGTCGGGACTGCTGTCTTCTTCAGCTGGTTCAGAATTCTCATTTTTGTCATTGGTGTCGGGCTGTTCAACGGG
Source organism: Clostridiales bacterium (assembly GCA_012522165.1). Lineage (GTDB taxonomy): Bacteria > Bacillota > Clostridia > Caldicoprobacterales > UBA3941 > JAAYGY01. The sequence continues at coordinate 4,183 of JAAYKZ010000363.1, read as the reverse complement.
ATCATTTGTGGCAGTATCTTGGTTGGCATTTTTTCCACCACCGCATCCGGCCACAAAAATACCCAAGGTTAGAACAAGAATTAAAAGAAATGCAACACTCTTTTTCATAATTTTTCCCCCTTATTTTTAATATGATGCGTTTGAATATTTAGCATAGTATGTGGAGTTTAAGATGGGTCTAACTGATGTCAAGGTAGTCTTGTAATTGTTCTGTGTGTTAATAATTTTATTATATATGACTAAATAAATAACTGAATTTTTTTATCCTTTTACTATAATGTTTTGCTGTACTTTAAGAAAAGTGAATATAAACAGAATTATTTAGTCAAGTCATGGAATTATAAGATGATTGACTTTTAGATAGTATTAAGCTATCATAAAGTTAATTTATAGCATTTGTCTTATAAAAATCCCATTAGCTAATTTAATAAAATATACACATTTTAATATAATTAAACTAGCATCAGCTATCCAACAAATATAGAAGTCAGTTCCTTGTTTACCTTGTTTGGATGAGAAAAAGAACTATATTAAGAAATGGAAAGTCTTGATTAAACACTAGTATATTTACTTTAAGGGATTATCTCAACTATTGGCAAGTATATTTCTGTATCTTCTAATATATATTGTGGATTTCTAATAAAAGAGGATTTTTAAATAAAAAGACCATATGGGAAGAATGGTGGTGTACATGTATACACATTTTGTTAGAAAAATGTCCTATAGATCTGGTCCCAGATTTGGTTTTTTAAGGAAGCTCATCAATAAAATATGGCATGGTATCAGGCACACAAAAATTCAAACAAGATTGATGATTTCATTTATTCTTCTGTCATCCATTCCCTTGTTTGTTACTGGTTATTTTTCTTATTATAATTCCAGCAATACTATAAGAGACAAAATAAGTGCATACTCCCTTATGTTGATGAATCAGATTGGCAAAAACATTGACGATCAATTGGTACGTCTAATTAACGATAGCATTGCCATAGAGTTTACTGACATTGTTCAAGATACTCTACTAAACTATGATAAGATGACCGAATGGGAAAAAAATAGTTTACAGTATGAGATGAGTTACGTATTTTCCAGAAATTTCTCCTACCTCAATTACGAATCCAATATAATGCTTGTTACAATGAATAGGGAAGTTATTACATTGTATGGTGATTGGAATATAAGAATCAATCTTAAGGATGATTATATTGATTTCCTTTTTGACAGTGCTGTTCCTAAAGATGGTGTACCATTTTGGAGTACAGTTAGCTCTGAAAATGTAGATCATTTTGCAAGACTGGGTTCAAGAGATGAAGAAGGGATTTTGATAACCAGGGCAATTAAAAACGCAACAACGGATGTGAGAGAATCAATTTTAATTATAATGATTAGTAAGAGAATTTTCTCTGATATTTATAAGGATCTGGATATTGTGGCAAATACAGATATATTTGTAATCAATTCCAAAGGCATTATAGTATCCAGCACAAATCCTGAAATAGCTTTTTCTAGTGAATATAAGTATCCACTTCTTACTCAGAAAATATTTCAAAATAATAGTTCCAAAGGAGAGGTATTTGATATGAGCTTGGGTGGCAGCAATTATCTGGTGGCCACCTATCCTTTGAAACATGCTGATTGGCAGATTGTTACTACAATTCCCTATTCATACCTTAATAGTGAATCAAAAATGCATGGATTATCTATTATGTTTTTAGGGATTGTGTGTTTTATTCTGGCCATAATACTTAGCTTGTTGATATCAGGAAGTATATCTGTACCCCTAGCTAATTTAATTCAGTCAATGAATAAAGTAAAGAAGGGAAATCTAGATGTTTATGTTAGTGACCATAGTAATGATGAAGTGGGCGAGGTGGCAAGGAATTATAATACCATGCTTATAAACCTAAAAGAATTGATTAATGAAGTAAGAGAAATGGAAAAACAAAAGCGAAAAGCAGAGTTTAAAGCTCTTCAGGCCAAGATAAATCCTCACTTTCTTTCAAATACCTTAAACACCATAAGGGGTATGGCAGTGAGGCAAAAGGCTCATAATATTTCAGATATAATAACTTCCTTAATTGAGTTGTTGAGGGTATGTATAGGAGAGGGAGATGAATTTATATTTATCCATGAAGAATTGGACTATATTAAAGCCTACATAAATATTCAACAATACAAGTATTATAATGAGTTTGATGTGCATTTTGAAATAAACCAAGAAATTCTGAACTACAAAATCCCCAAGCTTTTGTGTCAGCCAATTGTTGAAAATGCCATAATTCACGGTATAGGCCCTGCACAAAAACATGGTATTATAGTAATAAAGGGATATAGGATAGATGATAAGATAAAAATTGTTGTAAGGGATAATGGGGTAGGAATTAGTAAGGATAAGCTTGAAAGGCTGCTAGACAAAGGCAATGATATAAATACTCCTCAATTTACCGGCATTGGTATGAAAAATGTCAACGATAGAATAAAAATGATTTTTGGAGATGAATATGGAATACAAATAGAGAGTGTTCCTGATTTTTTCACAAATGTGGAAATAACAATACCTGTATTTTTGGGTGATGAGCAATGATTAAGGTATTAATAGTTGACGATGATGCATTTGCCCGGGATGAATTAAAGAATATGATAGACTGGGAGAAAAATGGATTTATTTTATGTGGTGAAGCATCTAGTGGTTATACTGCTATTGATTTATTAAAAAAGACATATCCTGATATTGTAATTACAGATATAAACATGCCTGCGATGAACGGTATAGCCTTAATTGAATATGTAAGAACTAATTTTGCCAATACAGCTGTTATTGCTTTAAGTGGATATGATGATTTTGACTATGTACGTGAGAGCATGGTAAAAGGAGCAAAGGATTACATTTTAAAACATCGCCTAAATAGAAATATATTGCTTGATATACTTAAGAAACTTAGCAATGACATTTTGGGGCAAAAAGAAATACATAGGGATAGTAGACTCCTTCAAACTCAACTATCTTCTAACAGATTACTCATGAGGCAGAATTTTATTAGGGAATTGATAAACGGAGATTTTGTCGACAGTGAAACCTTATCCAGTACCATTTCTGATTTAGGGCTTAATATAGATATAAAAAGAATATTACTAGTGGTTATGGAGATAGATAATTACTATTTAATAGAAGAGAACTATTCCTTAGAAGAGATAAGGGCTTATAACAATACTATATTGGATATATCAAAACAAGCATTATTGACGTGGGCCAAAGGAGAGATATTTCATGTTGATAGGGGTAGATTTATATTTCTATTGTCTCTAGGTACAATGATTAGTTATCACAATATATATACAAGCATTGCAGAAATAATCGGAGATGTAAGAAAAGGTATTAAGAACTTTTTGAATCTCACAGCTTGTTTTGCTGTTAGTAGAATATGTGATGATATTATGAATATAAACCAAATTTATAAAGAAGCCCTAAATGCATTAATGGGTAAATTCTATAGCGGTAAGGACAAAATCTTTACGGTGGATGAAATTACTAGCATAAATAATACATTTGTTTCACTTACAATTGAAGATGAAAATAATATTGCCCTTATACTTAACTCATCAGATAAATCGAAGGTGATAGAATACATAAATAGTATCTTTGACAGAATAATTAGGCTTAGGGCAAGTTATAAATCAGTGCAGATGATATGTGTAGAGCTTATAATAATCGTTAACAAAACAGCTAAAGTTTATGGACTTGACACATCCTTGATATATAATAATAGTGAAATACCATATAATAGAATACAAAAGTATGATAACATAAATGATCTAAGGAAGTGGATTGTTGACATTTATACTAAGCTAGTATCCCTACTACAATCCTACGGAATTGATGATAAGTACAGCATCCATACCAAAAATGCTATAAAATATATAAATAAAAACTTTCATAAGGATATTTCCCTGGATGATATTGCCAGAAATATAGGTGTAAGCAGCAGTTACCTTAGTAGAACCTTTAAGGGTGATTGTGGAAAAGGTTTAAACGAATATCTCAATATGGTTAGGGTGGAGAAGGCTAAGCTATTCTTAAAGGATGAAGATATAAAATTGAAGGATATTATATATAAGGTGGGATTTAATAACTACAATTCTTTCTTTAAAGTATTTAAAAATATTACTGGGATGACCCCAGTGG
>JAAYKZ010000362.1 GCA_012522165.1 Clostridiales bacterium | reverse complement strand
GTATAGGGAAACATGCTCAAAATAAAATAAAACAAGTATTTGATACTTTAGAAGGATGAAAGCATGATAAGAAGATTCCCAGCTTATTCATTTGGATAAGAAAAAGGAAGTAAAGATACACAAATTAAAGATATTTCATTATTTAAATGATAAATTATACTACTACAAAGATTGAAAATGAGCAGATGAAGCTTGTTTTAAAGCTTATGGTGCAGCTTAAAAACCCTATCGTAAATATGGAAAAACCTTATGAATTTAAGTCTCAAATAAGAGTTCCAAACTGTCTCTTTGCAAGGTTTAATGAGAAGGAAGAAAACCTTCAGTTTGCCTATTCAAAGCTGCAGTTACATGCCTTTGAAAATGATATTAAGCTAAAGGGAGATAGTTATACTGTATTTATGGATCAAAAGGAAAATAGCATGGTAGCAGATGTATTTATGGAGGTAGAAAAGGGAGGCGAAGGCCTTGGCGGTATATAATTTACATGAGATTACAGATAGTAAATTGATGTATGACAGAAGACCTCCTAGGTTTATGATGTATATCATTATAATAGTAACAGCTTTAATAGGAGCCTTTTTAATATGGGCAAGTAAGTCTGTTAAAACTTATGTAGTTAAGGGACAAGGCATAGTTACTACAGAAAATAAAGCTCACGTGATGGCGAAGGTTTCAGGTGAAATTAAGGAAGTCTTTGTAGAAGAAGGGAAAGAAGTTAAAGAAGGAGATGTACTAGTTACTCTAAATGCTGTGGAAGCAAATTTGCAGATAGAACAGGTTGTTAGTCAAATTGAACTCTTAGATAAGAGAATAGAGTTGGTAACTAGGGCTGAAAATGATGCTGCGAAGAATGCAAATACTTTTAATAAGAATGATGCTGAAGAGTTAGAGTTTTATAACAGGTTATCCAGTAGCTACTTGAAAAGAAAGGACTACGAGATAGATGAAGAATCGCTGAAAAAGCAGGGATATACAGATGATCAAATAAGTGATTACAAAAAACAATCAAGAAACAAGCTGAACCAAATGCATTATGAAACAATATTGGAATTTACAAATGAAAAAAATCAGTTACAGCTTGAAAAAGAGAAATTGGAAACCCAAAGGGTGGCATTAGAAAAGAGTGCACAAGAGTTTAAAATAGTGGCGCCTAAAAGTGGAATTATTCACTTAAATACGCCGCTTAATAAGGGAATGGTGCTGCAGGGAGGAAGTTTACTAGGTAGCATAACAAATAATGAAGAAAACTTAATTGTAGAAACAATACTATCTTCCGCAGAAAGACCAAGGATACATATAGATGATGAGGTTGCCATAGCAGTAGGAGGTCTAAACCAGGCAGAGTATGGCACTATTAAAGGTAAGGTTGTAAGTATAGATGAGGATGCAACCATAGATAATGATAATGGAAATGTGTATTTTAAGGTGAAAATTCAACCAGAAAAAACTTATCTTGTTGATAAGAAGGGCGAAAAAGTAAATCTAACTGTGGGAATGATTACAGAAACAAGAGTTAAATATGAAAAGATAACGTACATGAAATATTTTTTAGAGCAGATTGGAATTAATTTAAGCTAGTTATGATATTAGAGGTTAATATGGTTACTTAAAGATAGCTGCAGATATCGATGAGTGCTATAGATACCTTTGATATAAATAAACTATTTTAAAAACGAGAGGAGAATGGTAAAATGAGTACAATGGCTTTACAAATGCCATGCAGCTACGTTGATATTGACAGGGATGAGATGGAGTATGTTGATGGAGGAATTTATATTTCAAATTCTGACCTTCGGACTTTTTGCAAAGCAACTTTTGTAGCAGTAGGAATCAACCCTGTTGGAGCAACACTAATAGGATTAGGAGTGTGGAAAGTGGCTGCCATAATTACAGCTGGATGGGCAGCAATAAGTGCTAAGTTGGGAGCATGGTCAGGACCTATTGGTTGGGTACTAGGTATTGTAGGTG
>JAAYKZ010000038.1 GCA_012522165.1 Clostridiales bacterium | reverse complement strand
GGATAAGGCAATGTATAAACATATATTTGATGTTTGCACAAAAAAGAAAAATGACTTTGTTTTTGAATATTTCACTATGCAGGCTGACCTGATTAATATTAGAACTTTTTTAAGGGTAAGAAAGATAGATGAGTCTTTCGAATTCTTAAAAGATCTGCTATTGCCTGGCAGTGAGCTAGGTGAAGACTTCTTCTTTGACATAATGAAGGAGCCAGTTGAGCATATTGTAGATATGTTAACATCAAAGAAATATAGTCGGGTTGTAAAACAAGGTGTAGAAGCCTTTCTTAATACAGGATCCTTATCTACATATGAGCGACTGATGGATGATTTTTTATTAAGCTTTGTAAAGGCCTCAAGGTGGAACCCCCTTGGCATAGAGCCCGTTATTGGCTATCTATTGGCCAAAGAAAACGAGATTAGGATCATCCGAATAATTATGGAAGGAAAGATCAACAACCTACCTTCCCAAACTATACGGGAAAGGTTGCGTGATGTTTATGTATAAGATAGGAGTAGTAGGAGACAGGGATTCCATATTGGGCTTTAAAGCCTTGGGCCTATCTGTTTTTCCTGTTACCCAACCTGAACAAGCTTCCAGGCTTATCAACCAGATGGCCAATGAAAACTATGCAGTCATATTTGTAACAGAGCCAGTGGCTAAAGAAATCCAAGAAACTGTGGACAGGTACAAGAGCGTTCCTTTCCCTGCTATTATACTTATCCCTAGTAATCAGGGAAGCACAGGATTGGGGATACAGGAGATTAAAAGAAGTGTAGAAAAGGCTATAGGAGCTGACATCCTATTTGGAAATGAGTAAGGTATTCTCATAACTAGAGTAGAATCATAAAGATTAATACAAAGTAAAGTTACAAAGTAAAGTCGTTAGGCATAGAGATTTAGTCGACTCATAGAAAGAGGGTAGATAATCGATGCAAGGAAGGATCGTGAAAGTATCAGGCCCCCTTGTTATCGCTGAAGGGATGGCCAACGCCAAGATGTTTGACGTGGTGCGTGTTGGGCACAGGCGACTCATTGGCGAGGTTATAGAACTTCGTGGTGACAAGGCGTCCATTCAGGTTTATGAAGAAACTGCTGGCATGGGACCGGGGGAGCCGGTAGAGTCTACCGGTGAACCTTTAAGCGTAGAACTAGGTCCAGGTCTTATACAGTCCATATTTGATGGAATTCAGCGGCCCCTAACCTCTATTCGTGAAAAAATTGGGGATCGAATTGAAAGGGGTGTAGAGGTTCCATCCTTGGATCATGAAAAGCTGTGGGATTTTGTCCCTAGGGTCAAGGAAGGGGATACAGTAGTCCCCGGGGATATAATAGGAACGGTTCAAGAAACCCCTGCTGTAGAACATAGAATCATGGTCCCTCAAGGAGTAGAAGGGACCGTTGAATGGATACATGAGGGCATGGCCAATATTGTTCAGCCCATTGCTGGTATAAAGAATGCCCAAGGGCAGGTAGTAGAAATATCCATGATGCAAAAGACCCCTGTTCGTATAGGTAGAAAATACAAGGAAAAATTACCTCCTAATGTACCCTTGTTAACTGGACAAAGGGTAATAGACACCTTCTTCCCTGTAGCCAAGGGTGGAGTCGCTGCTATTCCAGGGCCTTTTGGCAGCGGTAAAACTGTAGTACAGCATCAGCTGGCCAAATGGGCTGATGCGGATATAGTGGTATATGTTGGTTGTGGTGAACGGGGCAATGAGATGACTGATGTTTTGATGGAGTTCCCTGAACTGGTGGATCCTGAGTCCGGGCGCCCCTTGATGGAACGGGTAGTGTTAATTGCCAATACTTCCGACATGCCTGTTGCTGCCCGTGAGGCTTCCATATATACAGGCATCACCATAGCGGAGTATTTTAGAGATATGGGCTACAGCGTAGCTATTATGGCGGATTCAACATCCCGATGGGCCGAGGCTCTTCGTGAAATGTCTGGCCGTTTGGAGGAAATGCCTGGAGAGGAAGGATATCCTGCATATCTTAGCTCCCGATTAGCGGAGTTCTATGAGAGGGCAGGTAGGGTAATATGCTTAGGCTCTGATGAAAGAGAAGGAGCCATTAGCGCTATTGGTGCCGTTTCGCCTCCAGGAGGAGATATTTCTGAGCCCGTTACCCAGGCCACCCTCCGAATAGTCAAGGTCTTTTGGAGGCTGGACGATCAGCTAGCCTATAGAAGGCATTTTCCAGCTATCAATTGGCTAGAGAGTTATTCCCTATATCTTGATAGGCTGAGCCAGTGGATGAAGGATGAAGTTTCTGAGGAGTGGAATCAGCTACGGGATGAAGCCATGAGGCTGCTTCATGAGGAAGCGGAATTAGAAGAGATTGTAAGACTGGTAGGTATTGATGCCCTCTCCTTGAAGGACAGGCTTATACTTGAAACCGCCAGGTCCATAAGGGAGGATTACCTCCACCAGAATGCTTTCCATGAAGTAGATACCTATACATCCCTGCAAAAGCAGTTCAAGATGTTAAAGCTTATATTGGAGTTCCATCATCTAGGTCAAAGGGCATTGGACTCTGGTGCGGAATTTAGCCAGATTATTAACCTGCCCGTCAGAGAGAGAATAGGCCGTGCTAAATATATTTCTGAAGAAGAGATAGATGAGCTGGATGAGATCCTAAAAGAATTGCGGGAACAGATGTCATCCCTGATATCAGAGGGAGGATTTGAATATGCTTAAAGAATATAGATCTATTACAGAGGTTGTAGGTCCCTTAATCCTTGTTGAAGGAGTAGAGGGTGCCACCTACTACGAACTGGTAGAGATAGAGCAACAAAACGGAGAAATTCGAATGGGCCGTGTCCTGGAGGTGGATGGTGATAAGGCGGTAGTTCAGCTGTTTGAAGGAACCCAGGGCCTGCAGATATCCACCAGTAAGGCCAGGTTTTTAGGCAGAAGCATAGAGCTGGCCGTATCCCCAGATATACTAGGGCGGGTATTTGATGGAATGGGACGGCCCATAGACGGAGGTCCTAATATCATTGCTGAAAAGAGATTGGATATAGAAGGCGAACCTATAAATCCAGCATCTAGGGACTATCCATCAGAGTTTATTCAGACAGGTATATCTGCAATAGATGGACTCAATACCCTGGTTCGTGGGCAAAAACTACCGGTGTTTTCCGGTTCAGGACTACCCCATGCCCAATTAGCGGCCCAAATTGCCCGTCAAGCCAAGGTATTAGGTGACCAAGAAAGTAACTTTGCTGTAGTATTTGCAGCTATAGGTATTACCTTCGAAGAGGCAGATTTCTTTATTTCAGACTTTAGAAGAACAGGAGCCATTGAACGTACTGTATTATTTATGAATCTTGCCAACGATCCAGCTATTGAGCGTATTGCTACCCCACGTATGGCTCTTACAGCTGCAGAATATTTGGCCTTTGATTTAGGAATGCATGTACTTGTTATCTTAACGGATATAACCAACTATGCTGAGGCTCTAAGGGAAATATCTGCAGCCCGTAAGGAAGTTCCAGGACGCCGTGGCTATCCTGGCTATATGTACACTGACCTTGCTACCATGTATGAAAGAGCTGGCAGGATCAGGGGTAAGGAAGGTTCCATCACCCAGATTCCCATACTTACCATGCCCGAGGATGACAAGACCCATCCGATTCCTGATCTGACAGGATATATTACCGAAGGCCAGATTATACTAAGCAGGGAGCTTCATGGAAGAGGAATTGCGCCACCCATAGATGTACTTCCCTCCCTGTCCAGGTTAAAGGATAAGGGAATAGGTGAAGGTAAAACTCGAGAAGATCATGCAGATACCATGAACCAGCTATTTGCTGCTTATGCCAGAGGTAAAGAAGCTAAGGAACTTGCGGCAATTCTTGGGGACGCAGCCCTAAGCGATGTAGATAAACTATACGCTCAGTTTGCTGATGAGTTCGAAAAGCGATATGTTTCCCAAGGATACGATACTAACCGTTCCATAGAGGAAACTTTAGACTTGGGATGGGATCTATTAACCATCTTGCCAAGAGCAGAGTTAAGGCGTATCAGGGATGAATATATAGATAAATATCTGCCTGAAAGTCAAGAAGGGAATGAATAGGCATGGCTGTTATGAGAGTCAACCCCACCCGTATGGAGCTTACCCGCCTAAAAAAGCGATTAGCTATAGCTGTTCGGGGGCATAAGCTTCTTAAGGATAAACGGGATGAGATGATAAGGCGGTTTATTGAACTGGTCAGAAGAAATAAGGAGCTGAGGGAGCAGGTAGAGAAGGAGCTTAATCAGGCCTTGGGAGATTTTTTGATGGCCAGAGCAGTCATGTCCACTGAGGTGTTAGAGGAAGCGGTAATGTACCCTACTCGTCAGGTGGAGCTTAAGATTTCGAAGCAAAATGTTATGAGTGTAGATGTTCCAAAAATCGACTATGAGGAGAAGAGCCAGGAAGGCTTATCCCCTTATCCTTATGGATTCGCCTCAACTTCTGGCGAATTGGATGGAGCTATTGCTACTCTATCAGATATCTTACCTCGAATGCTGGAGCTGGCAGAGATAGAAAAAACCTGCCAGATGTTAGCCGATGAGATAGAAAAGACCAGACGCAGGGTCAATGCCCTGGAACACATTATGATTCCTCAGATGGAAGATACCATTAAATATATAACCATGAAAATGGATGAAAATGAAAGGGCTAGCCGCACACGGCTTATGAAGGTTAAGGATATGATAGAAGAGAGAAATATAGAAAGCTCGGGTTAATCCGAGCTTTTTTATTTTATAACATATTTAGTTTGTAACTTGGTTATGTTTTTGACAACACATTCTACATTTTCGGTTTTTACAGTATTTATAGCCCTTTTTATCTAGGCATATAATATCATGGGATTGACAATGAGGACAAATAAATTGGCCCCTGCCAATCTTTATAAAATTATCATAGCTTTCATACCAGCTATTATTACAATCTAAACATTTAACCCTTCCAATATGCACGTCAAAATTACCGCCCTCAATGCGTATAGCCTTTCCATTGACCAGGCTGTCAACAATCTTTTTTCTAGCTTCAGCTAGAACTCTCTGATAAGTTTGGCGGGAAATGTTCATCTTTATAGCACAGCTTTCCTGATCCAAACCTTCAATATCTCTAAGGCGTAGGGCCTCTAATTCTTCAATTTTTAATATATTTTCTTTAACCTGGTTCTCAGGGACTTTATAGGGTACGAAGTACCTGATTTTTGGAAGAAATCGAACTCTACGCTTTTTTCTGGCTCTTGACATAGGTGCTCACTCCTTTAATAAGTATTCTATCACCATCCATTTATAGATACAATAATTGTTAATTTCTTAACTTATTTCATGATTTTAAGTGGGTATAGAATAATTTTTATCCGGCAATAATCCAAATAAGAGGATAATTTTGTTGGAGCTGATGGGGATGATTAAAAACAAAAGGCCTTGGTTATTTGGTATTATAACTATATTTTTGTGCTTTTGTCTTTATTTATTAATTGGTAACTTAAATTATAGAAACGGAGCATTAGCAGCAAGTCATAAAAAAGTGAAAATAGATGAGTTGTTTAAAGATTTAGGATGTCAATGGGCACAGACCCATATTAATGCATGGGCAGTAATAGAGACTGGTAATAAAACCTTTGATGATCTTAAAAATATAGGATTAGTGTTATGTGATTTTCTTAATTTAGAGGATAATAGAGAAATAACTACTAATTACGACAATCATCAAAAGCAGGTAAAAATAAGGACAGGGGATCAAAAAGGCCTAAAGTATGATATAATTATAATGAATAGTGAGAAAACTCATATAGTTATCAATATATATAACGATCAGCATTTTGTAGGCACCCAGGAACTTATAGATAAAATTGAAGACTATTTCCACAGTATAAAGGCACTTCCCCGCATCTCAGCTACTCTTGCAGGAACCTTTGATGGGAGACTGGATAGCAAAGAAAGGAAATCTATCATCAATAGTTTAGTAAGAAAAATAGATGGTCAAGTTACTCAGACTATGGAAGATGAGAGACTTATAAGTATAGCTGGCTATTCCTATATTTTAGATGTAGCGCCAATAGGTAATATTAATTTCCAAATAGCTTCCAGATACAATGCATATGAAGCAAAAACTTACATTTGGGCAGGTACTCCCATTATAACCATAGAATATTGATATAGTATAAGCAAAAATCAAAGTAAAATCATAAGACATGAGGTGTATAAATGTGTCAAAGTTTATAGTTAGCCAAAGCCCGCCTTTGATTGGAAAGGTAAAAATTGACGGTGCTAAGAATTCCGTTTTACCTATTATGGCAGCTTCCCTATTGACTGAAGAGATGTGTATATTGGAGGATGTGCCACTACTAAAGGATGTATATGTAGCCTGTCAGGTTCTTGAATGCTTTGGTTCTAAAGTAAAGATTCGCAATAATACTCTTATCATAAACAATAACAATACTTATAAGGGTGAAGCCCCCTATGAGCTAACCAGGAAGATGAGGGCTTCTTTTCTAGTTATGGGCCCTTTATTAGCCCGCCATGGGTATGTTAGAATATCCCTTCCGGGGGGCTGTGCCATTGGCAGTCGCCCCATTGACTTACATCTAAAAGGTTTTTCGGCACTGGGAGCTGACATTACCTTAGGTTATGGGTATATAGAGGCTAAAGCTGATAAATTGAAAGGCAGTAAGATATACCTGGATTTTCCCAGTGTTGGTGCAACTGAGAATATAATGATGGCAGCAGCCTTAGCCCAAGGACAGACCATTATAGAAAATGCTGCCGAAGAACCAGAGATCGTAGATCTGTCCAACTTTATAAACGCTATGGGGGGAAATGTTAGGGGTGCTGGTACTGGTACCATTAGGATAGAAGGTGTGGATAGGTTGCATGGTGCAACTCATACAGTAATTCCTGATAGGATTGAAGCAGGTACCTTTATGGTGGCTGCTGCTATGACAAAGGGCAACGTGCTATTAGAGAATGTATTAATAGACCATTTAAAGCCCATTGAAGCCAAGCTAAAGGAAGCTGGGGCTATAATCATAGAGGAAGGCGAAGGCATAAGGGTTATTGGACCGGATGTAATAAGGCCCATAGATATAAAGACACTGCCCTATCCTGGTTTTCCTACTGACATGCAAGCTCAAATGATGGCTATGGTAACTACGGCTCCAGGTACCAGTATTATAACCGAAACAGTGTTTGAAAATAGGTTTATGCATGTGAATGAATTAAAAAGATTAGGAGGCAATATTAAAATTGAAGGGAGAAGCGCTATAGTGGAAGGAGTCAGCCACCTTACCGGTACTAGTGTTAAAGCTACGGATCTACGAGCGGGTGCAGCATTAGTACTGGCTGGCCTAATAGCTAAGGGAGAAACTGAGATATCCAACATATATCATATAGATAGAGGTTATCATAGGATTGAGGATAAGCTAGCCAAGCTGGGAGCTAATATTCAAAGAGTGCCATAAAGAAATAATGGCTATTGACTGTTTACTTGTCAATAGCCATTATGCTCAAATAACCATGAGATTATTAAATATTATTATGTGATTTTGTATTTTTATTGTATAAAAGATTATGTTGTTGAAGTATATTAGTAATTAGTTTGATAGCATCTTTGTACTCAATCATGAAAAATTCTCTTTTTTAAAATGTTTGGCTCTTCTCTTCTGGATAAAATATAAATATAACCATAATTATTATCTGAATCTTTTATTGTGTTTTTTCCTAAGAAACCTTCACATAATTGGAGTGTGTCTAAATCTAATAATTTATCAATTATTTTACTAATTTCAATTTCATTGGATAATTTAATATGCCTTCTTAATATGGTTAATTGATTTGGTATTGGTATTAGTTTAATTGGATCAGGTTCACCAAACTAGGATAATATTATCATATCTAATGTAGTCTTTTTAATTATTGTTCTAAAGTTTAAAGTTTCGTCATACCGTAAATAATGTACGATAAGTTATGTATTAAGATACGAAAGGCGAGACTCTATGAGACAATGGATTGATGTGATTATACTAATTATCCTTATTGTGCTGATTTTGCCATCCTTGTTAGTTGCCATGTTTTCTAAAAGAAATCCAGAGATGCCGCCACCTCATGTTGATAGCTATGATGAAGGGGAGAGTATACAGATAAAAAAGAGCAATGCAACTTACACTGAACCTACTATAACTCTTTATAACCACTATACCAAGTCATTTGAGTCCATGCCATTAGAGGAATACGTGGTAGGGGTGGTAGCGGCGGAGATGCCCTCTTCCTTTGAGATGGAGGCATTAAAGGCACAGGCAGTTGCAGCTAGAACCTTAGCTGCTAAAAAGATGCGTTCAAAGGGAGGCAGGGGATGTACCAAATATAAAGGGGCTGATGTATGTAGTCAGTTTAATCACTGTCAAGCTTGGATTCCTGAATCCCAGCAGCGAAAGAACTGGGGAGACAAATTTGAAGAAAACATTAATAGAATACGCCAAGCGGTACAGGAAACTAGAGGCTATATCATGACCTATGAAGGTCAGCCCATAGAGGTATTTTTTTATTCTACTAGCAACGGTAAGACTGAGGATGTGGCAGAAGTTTTCTCAGCTTCTCTTCCCTATTATAAAGTAGTAGAAAGTCCAGGAGAGGAGGGGGCTCCACGTTATAAAGAAACCTTTTCCTTCACCTATGATGAATTTATTAAAATCTTTCACTCAAAATATACCAATAGCGGTCTGTCAGCATCTAAATTAGATAAGCAGATAAAGATTCTTAGCTGGACGGACAGCGGTAGAGTTAGGGAGCTAATGGTAGGCAATACAAAAATAAAGGCTACAGAATTTAGAACCCTATATAACCTAAACTCTACAGATTTTAGTTTTCGATTTGAACAAGGCAAAGTTTATATTGATACTATAGGATATGGTCATGGGGTGGGCATGAGCCAAATAGGAGCAAATGCCATGGCCAAGGAAGGGAAAGATTATAGGGAAATTCTTAAGCATTACTATAGAGGAGTAGAAATTGAAATACTATCCTGAAATATAATACAGCCATCCAGAAAAAATTGGATATATTATGGATTGGCTGTATTTTTTTTGTTTTTTTGGAGATAATTATGAATGCGTTATTTGATGATTTTGTAAATGTTTAGGAGGTATCTAAATATGAAATCAAATAGATCTAGGGGGAAACTTAGAGAAGCTTTTACCAAGGAAAAGATAGTACGTTTTTTGGACAAGCAAGGTTTTTATATTGTTCTTTTTGTATGCATTGCTATTATAGGAATTACTGCCTATATGACTTCAGAAAAGCCTGAGCAACCTCAGCAGGAAATAGTAGAAAATCAACAAACTACAGAAGAATCTCAGAAGCAAAAAGAAGTGGCTCAAACAGACAGCAAGGGTACCCAGCAGGAGATAGACAAGGATAAGATTGATATAAAAATAAAGGATAGCGTAGAGCAGCCAGACAAAGCTGATGAAACTGAAAAGGCTGAAGATGAAAAGGCACAGGAAACCTTAGCTTCCAATACACCCAAGAAAGAAGAAGATATAAAGAAGGAGGATACATCAAAGAAGCAAGGTCAGTCTACCAGCAAGGCTAGCAGTTCTAAAGCTGCTATGGTCTATCCTGTTCAGGGCAATATATTAAAGGAACATACAATGGATGAATTAGTATATTCTAAAACTTTAAAGGAGTGGAGAACACATCCAGGGCTAGACATTGAAGCAAGTACAGGAACTGAGGTCAAGGCGGCTTTAGGAGGTACTGTAGAAGAGATTACAGAAGATCCTCTTATGGGAATTTGTATAACATTAGACCATGGGAATGGGCTAAAAACCTTTTATGCCAATCTGTCCACTGGTAACATGGTAACAGTAGGACAAAAAGTGGATAAAGGTCAGATAATAAGTGGAGTAGGCAGTACAGCCAGCGCCGAAATACTGGATGGCCCACATCTACACTTTGAAGTGTTACTCAATGGGCAAAGTGTAGACCCGAAACAGTATTTAAAATAGAAACTGCTAAAATACCGCCAAAAAAATAAGGCGGTATTTTTAATACTAAAATCCCCTTCTATATCCTTCAAATTTTGCATATTTATCAATTGAAGGATGTCTTCGAGGGGGGTCAGAAGTTGAAGGATTATATAGAAGAAAGAGTAATTGAGATTTCCAACTATATCATTGAAACAGGAGCTACAGTCAGGGACGCTGCCAAGGTCTTTAAAGTTAGTAAAAGCACTGTTCATAAGGATGTCTCCGAAAGACTTCTCAAGATAAATCCCACTCTCTGGAAGGAGGTCAAGAAGGTTTTAGAACAGAACAAGGCCGAACGTCATATCCGAGGTGGAAGAGCCACAAGAAATAAGTACAAAGCCAAGCGCCAAGAGGAAATCAATAGAATAAAAGCAGAATAGATACAAAAGAAGGCAGTTTTGCAATAAAATTTTATATTTAAAGAGGAATTTGACAGAAAACATAGAATAAGTATAATTTAGAGGTAATCCTTGGATAAAATATAAAAATTATAGAGAAACCACAAAAAACAAAAGAAAGGACCGATTTGGGTGTTTGGGAGCAGAGATATCGGTATTGATTTGGGAACTTCTAGTGTATTAATATACAGACGTGGCAGAGGAATAGTATTAAGGGAGCCATCTGTTGTAGCCATTGATATAAGAAGTGGAAAAATCCTTGCTGTAGGATCTGAAGCTAGCAGAATGCTAGGAAGAACACCAGGCAATATTGTAGCTTTAAGGCCACTTCAAGATGGTGTTATATCAGATTATGAGCTAACAGAAAAGATGCTTAGGTACTTTTTAAGAAAAGCTATACCCAAGGGATTGAGACGTAAACCTCGTGTAGTTGTTTGCGTACCCAGTGGCGTGACAGAGGTAGAAAAAAGAGCTGTTATAGATGCTTCCTATGAAGCAGGAGCCAGACGTACATTTATTATAGAGGAGCCTATAGCAGCAGCCATCGGTGCAGGTATGGATATAAGTAAGCCTTATGGTAATATGGTGGTAGATATTGGAGGAGGCACCACCGATATAGCAGTTATTTCCCTAGGTGGTGCTGTGGTTACCAATTCCATTAAAGTAGCCGGGGATATGTTTGATGAGGCTATAATTCGTTATATGCGCAAGAAATATAATCTACTAATTGGGGACAGAACAGCAGAAGAAATGAAGATAAAAATAGGGTCAGCATGCCCTCGAAAAGATGAGGTAATAATGGAGGTAACAGGAAGGAATCTAATTTCTGGATTACCAAAGACCATTCCTGTCAGTTCCAATGAGATGGCAGAGGCCTTACAAGAACCATTAGAGACTATAATCTATACTATTCATTCTGTTTTAGAAAGGACGCCACCTGAATTATCATCAGACATTAGTGAAAATGGCATAACTATGACTGGTGGCGGATCTTTGCTCCATGGATTGGACAAGCTTCTTGAAGAGAATTTAAAAATTAAGATTAATATAGCTCCAGACGCCCTGTCCTGTGTTGCTATAGGAACAGGTAAAGCTTTAGAGCATATTGATCTTTATTCTGAAACATCAGTATTTGACTATAAAAGAGGAACCTTTGCTAATTAATATTTGAAAGGATGTAGAAAATGATAAGGGGCTTGTATACTGCAGCTACTGGTATGATTCACCAAAGGAATAAACTAGATAGCATAGCCAATAATTTGGCCAATACCAATACAAGAGGCTATAAGAAAGATGATGTAGCCAGCCGATCCTTTAATGATGAGCTTTTGCTGCGGATGAGCAAAGGTGAGAATCCAAAGGCGCTAGGTCCTATCAACCACGGAGTGTATGCTGAAAGAGTGACTACCTTCTTTCAAGACGGAGCCTTACAGCAGACAGGTTTAATTACCGATGTTGCTCTTCAGGGAGAAGGATTTTTCACCATTATAAGAGACGGCCAGGAACTTTATACTAGGGATGGTACCTTTAAGGTAAACAATGAGGGTATATTGGTTACCATGGAAGGACATGTAGTGGCTGGTGAATATGGTCCTATAGAAGTAGGCCAAGAGGATTTTGAGATAGATAGTGAGGGGTATGTATGGCAAGGGTATAACCTTGTAAACCGCCTCCAGCTAGTAAACTTTGAAGATCCTAATGCCTTGGAGAAGGTGGGTAACAACCTCTTTGCCAATAATAATCCTGGGGCAAATCCTGTCGTAGAATTTGAAGGGCAAGTTTTCCAGGGATATGCGGAGCAGTCTAATGTAGAGCTTGTAGATGAGATTAGCGATATGATAACAGTATCCCGCAGTTATGAAGCCAATTTAAGGATACTTCAAATGCTGGATAATGTTCTATCAAAGACTGTAAATGAAGTAGGAAGCGTATAGGAGGATAGAGATGATTAGATCTTTATATACAGCCACCACAGGTATGAGGGTACAGCAGCATAAAATAGATGCAATAGGTAATAATATAGCTAACGTCTCAACTACAGGGTACAAGAGTACAAGGCCGGATTTTAAGGAAACCCTCTATGATGTTATGGAAGTAAGACCAGCCCATGCACAAGCTAATCTATTGGTTGGCAACGGGGTCAGGGCGGGCACTGTGCAAAGGATTTTCACCCAGGGAGCTCTGCGCCAGACCAACAACAGGTTAGACCTGGCTTTAGAGGGTCCAGGATTCTTTGCTGTAGGGTATGAGGATGGGCAAAATGTCTATACCCGAGATGGAACTTTTAAACTATCCTATATGCCAAATGGTCAAGTAAGACTGGACAACATGGAAGGCTATCCAGTGTTGGATCAGTATGGTCAGCCTATTATATTTTATGGAGATATCAGTGAGGACAATTTAACTATCAACCAGGACGGCAGCATATATTTGACCAATGAGTATGGCAGCTTTTATCAGGGGACTTTAGGGATTTATACTTTTGCAGATCCCAGTAGTTTACAATCTGTAAGGGCGTCTTACTTCATGGCTACCGAAGGCAGTGGCCAGCCTGTACAAGCCTTAAATACTAGAGTGATCCAAGGATATTTGGAGCAGTCCAATGTGGACATGGCTAAGGAGATGACAGAGCTTATCATAGCTCAAAGAGCCTACCAATTAAATTCTAGGGTAGTACAGACAGCGGATGAAATGGAAAAACAGGCTAACAGCCTAAGAGGTTAGTTAGAGAGGTTAGATAATAGATGGATATAATGCAAGTCAATGAAATAATGAAACGAATTCCTCACCGTTATCCCTTTCTTTTGGTGGATAGGGTGTTGGAATTGGAGCTGGGCAAAAGGGGAGTGGGCATAAAGAATGTCACCGTAAATGAGCCTTTCTTCCAAGGCCATTTTCCAGGGACACCTATTATGCCCGGAGTGCTCATGATAGAGGCCATGGCCCAGTTAGGTGCCGTTGTAGTGCTGGGCATGCCAGAGAATCAAGGCAAACTCTCCTTATTTGCCGGCATCGATAATGTGCGCTTTAGACGTCAAGTTGTACCTGGAGATCAGCTGCGCCTTGAAGTGGAAATTACAAGATTACGAGGGCCTTTAGGTAAAGGCAAAGGCAAGGCTTTGGTAGAGGGGGAAGTAGCAGCTGAAGGCGATATTATGTTTGCCTTAGTGGATGCAGACTAGACATCCCATAGCTTTCGCACATGAGTTTTTTTGAGAGCACCTAGAATCTGTTCCTGGACATTGGGGATATCCTTTGAAATGTCTAGGAGCAGATTTTTTATATATTGTCTTTTGGTTTCACCGTTAGCCGGGCAGGGATTAAAGACCACAGGAATATTATGGCGCTTAACTGCCTTTTTGATTTCTGGTTCAGGGGCATAAACCATAGGTCTTATCAAGGTAATATCCTTTCTATCTAAATAGGTTACAGGGGAGAAGGTGTTGAAACGGCCTTCGTAGAATAAACTTAGGAAAAGAGTTTCAATAACATCTTCCCTATGATGACCCAAGGCCACCTTTTTGCATCCCAGTTCCAATGCTGTATTGTGCAAAGCTCCCCGTCTAAGCTTAGCACATAGGGAACAGGGATTTTTTTCTTTTCGGATATCAAACACTATAGTGGCTATTTTGGTTTCCTTAATTGTATAGGGGACACCTAGTGATTTACAGAAATCTTTCACTTTAGACCAATCAGCATCCTCAAATCCCATATCCAGGGTGATAGCTTCTAATTCATACCTTACAGTGGACATAAACTGATATAATTTTAGAGTCTTTAGCAAAAGTAAACTGTCCTTTCCACCAGATACCCCAACTGCGATTCTATCGCCATCTTCTATCATATTAAAATCTTCTACTGCTTTTCTTAAGCAACCTAGAATTTTCTTCACTCTATCCTTCATCCCTTCTATTCCAGTATATATGTCTTTGATATTTGATCTTTCAAATTTCATTTGGATATTATATAACAAATTTGGGCCAATGTATATTATAATTTAAAGATGGGCATTGCTAACTAAGCTATGAAAACCCAAAAACAAAAAATGAATCTGCAACATACTAACATTAGAAGCTAAAGGAGAATCTTACTATGAATCAAAATTTAAAGTACTTCAATATTTTCCCAAGAATTGTAGCAGAGGGAAAGAAAACTACCATAAAAGTTGAGCCCTTATATGGCCATAAAAAAATCAAAGATGAAGCCAAATATGAAGTAGCATATATCCCAATGGAGACTGGAGGGGATGATGAAGCAGGAGTTTTTGAAAAAGCATTTGAAATACAGCCTGTAAATGGGCTTTTTGAAATATCACTAACCTTCGTGGGAGAGCAGGAACATAGGATAAGGATTTTAGAGACTATAGGGCAAGAGCAGAGAGAGTACTGTAGTTTTAGTGTATATTCCGTTAAGGAAGATCTCTATAATCTTAGACCCTATAAAGGTGATCTGCATATGCATAGCTATTATTCTGATGGAAATGAATCCCCTGCCTATGTAGCTGGAGCATGTAGAAAGATTGGACTAGACTTTATGGCTATTACTGACCATGAACAGTATCAGCCATCCCTGGAAGCACAGGAGGCTTATAAAAACTTAGATATTGATTTACTAATCTGCCCTGGGGAAGCAATCCATCCACCAGATAACGAAGTACATATGATTAATTTTGGTGGCAAGTTTAGCGTAAATGACCTAATTAGAAATGATAAGGAAAGTTACTTTAAAGAGGTTGAAGAAATTAGACAGAAGGAAAATATCCCCCTATCCAAACAGGAGCAGTACAAGTATGCTTCTTGTAAATGGTGTTTTGATAAGATTCGTGAGGCTGGGGGGCTTAGTATATATTGTCATCCCTATTGGGTATTTGAAAATCGATATAATGTTTCTATAAACCTTCACAACTATATTTATCATAAACAACCCTTTGATGCTTATGAAATAATAGGTGGATTCTTTATTCATGAAGCTGAATCCAATCTTTTACAAGTAGCATATTACCATGAAGAGAGAGCAAAGGGAAAACAGATGCCCATAGTAGGGGTTTCTGACGCCCATGGATGTGATAACGGTGAGCTTTTTGGATGGTATTATACCGTAGTATTTGCATCAGACCTAAAACTTTCCAGTTTAATAGAAGGTATTAAGAATTGTAAAAGTGTAGCAGTAGAAGCCCTGCCGGGCAATCCAGTTAGGGTTTATGGCCCCTATAGATTAGTCAAATATGTTTCATTTCTAATTAGGGAGATATTCCCTATTCATGATGAGCTATGTTATGAGGAAGGTAAACTAATGCTGAGATATCTCTCTGGAGATCAAGGTGCAGCAGATATACTAAAGGCCTACAAAGGCAGGGTAGAGAAAAAGATGAATATATACTGGAGCTGACCAGATAATAATAAAATCCTGATAATCTATAATTTCCCAGATTATCAGGATTTTTAATTCTCTCTTCATTAATTGTCTGAATAAAAAAATAAAAATATCAAAAAATATTCGGTTTTAATAAAAAACTATGTTATAATTGGGTATAATGAGGATAAAGGGGATAAAGGAGTGATTGGATGGGGAAAATCAGAAGAAATGAGCGTATTGGAGCAATGGTGAAAATTCTATGCAGCCATCCAAACAAAATATTTACGCTCAATAATTTTTGTGAAATGTTTCAAACAGCTAAATCCACTATTAGTGATGATGTTGTGATAATTAGAGAAATTTTCAATAAATTTGAGTTAGGTGACATAGAAACTGTAGTAGGAGCAGCAGGGGGAGTTAGGTTTTTGCCCAAGTTATTTGAAAAAGATTTTGAATTTATTCAGGATATATGCGATAAACTCTCCGTACCCGACAGAATCCTTCCAGGAGGATTCTTGTACACGTCAGACATACTATTTATGCCAGATGTAATACAGAAATTCGGAGAGATGTTGGCTACCCAGTTTCAGCATACAAATCCCGATTTTGTCATAACTGTTGAAACCAAGGGTATCCCCATAGCCCTTATGACTGCGCGGGCCCTGAACTGCCCTGTAGTATTGGCAAGAAGGGAAAATAAGGTAACAGAAGGCTCCACTGTATCCATTAACTATGTATCTGCTTCATCAAAGCGTATCCAAACCATGTCCCTGGTCAAAAGGGCTGTACAAAAGGGGCAAAAGGGACTTATAGTTGACGATTTTATGAAGGGCGGAGGAACAGCCAGAGGCCTTATGGAGCTTCTTCATGAATTTGAAGCTGAAATTGCAGGGGTGGGAGTGATTATTTCCACTGCGGATCCTGAAGAAAAACTTGTAAAAGATTATAAATCTCTTATGGTGCTTAAGCAAGTTGATGAAGTACAGCGAAAAGCCATAGTGGAACCCTCCTCTTGGATTAGAAAATAGAAATTGGGTAAATTTTTTGTTTTTTTTTGATTTTAAGAAGGACTATGGTTTTTTTTGGCGAATTAATATATTATCTACCATTGTTATAGACTCGGAAGGTGGTGAGCTTAAATTGGAAATTACTGATGTAAGGGTTCGAAAAATCCGCGGCGATGGCAAAATGAAAGCAGTAGCTTCCGTGACCTTTAATAACTCCTTTGTGGTGCATGACATAAAAGTGATAGAGGGTCAAAATGGCTTGTTTATTGCGATGCCTAGTCGAAAAACTCCAGCTGGGGAGTATAGGGACATTGCCCACCCAATTAATTCAGATATGAGGGGTAGACTCCAGGGGGTAATTCTAGAGCAGTACGAACAAATCTTAAACGAAGAGGAATAGGCTTCAAGGGAGATTTTCTCCTTTGAAGCTTATTTCATTGTACCAAATTTACATTGAAATTTACCGTGGGATTGACATATAATAAACTAGAAAGAATCTATAGATATAAAGGGAGAGTCTTATGGAAAATAAAATATTTGCAGTCATAATGGCGGCGGGGGATGATGCTAGGATGAAGTCTTCCCTGCCTAAAGTCATGCACAAAATTTGTGGACACCCCATGATTCAGTATGTAGTGGATTCAGTTTTAGGTGTTGCCAACTGCCAACCCATTGTCATACTGGGAGACGGGGGAGAAGACATAAAAAAACTTCTAGGTTCTGATATTAAGTATGCCTACCAGCATGAATGCCTAGGTACTGGTCATGCTGTTATGATGGCCCAGCATTATCTGGAAAATCAGACTGGATATGTCCTAGTACTAGGTGGCAACATACCCTTGATCACTTCAAAGACGCTGCAAGCCTTAGTGGATTACTGTATAAATGGTAATTATGATGCAGTTGCCCTTTCCGCATTATTTGAAAATCCCTATGGATATGGTAGAATTGTACGGGATATTGCT
The DNA here is from genome assembly GCA_012522165.1 of Clostridiales bacterium. Classification (GTDB taxonomy): domain Bacteria; phylum Bacillota; class Clostridia; order Caldicoprobacterales; family UBA3941; genus JAAYGY01. Next base: position 4,778 of record JAAYKZ010000038.1, on the reverse strand, counting down.
GGAGATTTTGAGAGGATTGTTGAGCATAAGGATGCCACAGAAGAGGAAAAACTAATTAAGGAAGTAAATAGCTCCATATACTGTTTTAGTATCCCTGAACTTTTAGAGGGTTTGAGCAAACTAGGAAATAACAACCCCCAAGGGGAATACTATTTGACTGATGTACTAGGCATTTTAAAGAGTCAGGGTAAGAAAATAGGAGTCTATACAGTATACGATTCCACCGAAATAATGGGAGTTAACACTCGTATTCAACAGGCCGAAGCTCAAAAAAAACTAAATCGCCGCATAAACTTCAGTCATTTAGAGAATGGAGTAACCCTAATGGATCCAGACAATACTTATATAGGACCCTATGTAAAAATAGAAAGGGACGTAATTATTTATCCTGGAAACGTCCTAGAAGGGCACACCACCATAGGAGAAGGAACTATTCTTTATCCCAATAATCGTATAGTAGATTCGGTTATAGGCAAAGAAACCCAGGTCCAAAGTTCGGTTATACTGGAAAGCCAGATTGGAAACAGGACTACTGTAGGACCCTTCGCCTATCTTAGACCAGGCAGTCAAATAGGCAATAATGTGAGAATTGGGGATTTTGTTGAGGTCAAAAATGCAAAGATTGATGACGGCAGTAAAGTTTCTCATTTAACCTATGTAGGAGACGGAGAGATAGGGAAGAATGTTAATATAGGTTGTGGAGTTGTGTTTGTCAACTATGATGGGAAGAAGAAGCATAGAACCATTGTAGAAGACAATGCTTTTGTGGGCTGTAATACCAATTTGGTTGCGCCAGTTAGGGTGAAAAAGGATTCCTATATAGCAGCAGGCTCCACCATTACCGATGATGTTCCCCAATATGCATTAGCAATTGCAAGAGCTCGTCAGATTAATAAGGAAAACTGGGTAATAAAGAAGCATAAGAATGAAATGGAGGAAAACCAATGATAACCCACGGTACAAGTATAAAGATTTTTGCTGGCAATTCAAATCGTAAGTTAGCAGAGGATATTGCCAAGCACGTAGGTATTCCAATGGGGAATTCCGATGTAAGTACTTTTAGCGATGGAGAAATTAGTGTTAATATCTATGAAACTGTAAGAGGTGCTGATGTATTTGTCATTCAGTCCACCTGTTCACCTGTGAACGATAACCTAATGGAAATGCTTATTATGATAGATGCCTTTAAGAGAGCGTCAGCGGGTAGAATTACCGCAGTCATTCCCTATTATGGTTATGCTAGACAGGATCGAAAGGCTAAGGCCAGAGATCCTATTACTGCTAAGCTTATAGCCGACCTTATTACCACAGCCGGAGCTGATAGGGTGTTGACTATGGACTTACACGCTGCTCAGATCCAAGGATTTTTCTCTATACCTGTGGATCATTTGTTAGGTGTGCCTATATTAGCTCAGCATTATTTAGAGCGTGGTTTTGAAGATGAAGATGTAGTAATTGTTTCCCCAGACATTGGAAGCGTTACCCGAGCTAGGAACATTGCCAACCGCCTCAATGCTCCTATTGCTATTGTGGACAAGCGTAGACCTAGAGCCAATGTGGCTGAAGTTATGAATATTATTGGAGATGTAAAGGGCAAGAAAGTCCTATTGGTTGATGATATGATAGATACAGCAGGAACCTTGGTCCAAGGGGCTGAGGCTTTAATAAAAAATGGAGCCAAGGAAGTTTATGCCTGTGCTACCCATGGGGTACTATCAGGACCAGCTGTTGAGAGAATACAAAGTTCCCCTATCAAAGAATTAGTAATTACCGATACTATTCCTTTGCCACCTGAGAAGCAGATTGATAAAATCCGCGTCCTGTCTGTTGCACCAATATTTGCAGAGGCTATTGACAGGATATATGAAGATTTGCCAGTAAGTATTCTTTTTGAATAGGTGATAAAAGGTGTATATTATTGCAGGGCTAGGTAACCCGGGATTAAGATATGCCAATACTCGTCACAATATAGGATTTATTGTCCTTGATATGTTGGCAGATAAGTTAGGTATAGATGTAAACAAATCAAAACACAAAGCTCTTATAGGTGAAGGAACCTTTGCAGGAGAGAAAATTGTACTAGCTAAACCTCAAACATATATGAACCTTAGCGGGGAAAGCATTTTGGATCTCAAAAATTGGTATAAGGTTGAAGATTCTAGAATTATTATCATATATGATGACATAGATTTAGATATAGGGGTGCTTCGCATACGCCCCTCCGGCAGTGCCGGAACCCATAATGGTATGAGGTCCATTATATATCAGCTAAAAAGCCAGGATTTTCCTAGGGTACGTGTGGGTATAGGAAGACCACCTGAAGGTTGGGATTTAAAGGATTATGTACTTTCCACCTTTAGAGATGATGAGATTCCAAAGTTAAAGGAAGCCTGCCAAAGGGCAGTAGAAGGAGTGGAATTAATTATTACTAAAGGGGTCAACTATGCCATGAGCCGATGTAATGGATGATTGAAGTAAGAGGTGATTATTTGACTGTAAAGTGGCTGGATCCCATGTTGAGATGGGATGAGTTTACAAGACTTAGGAAGGCGGTCCGAGAAGGAAAGGGCCCTGCTTTGGTTTTTGGCCTTTCAGAATCTCAAAAAAGCCATGCAGTATCCAGCCTGTTATATCCCTTGGACAGGCAATGCCTGTATGTAACTTATAGCGATATTCAAGCCAAGAAGGTCTATGAGGACTTTGAATTTTATCTTGGGGATAGGGTTATGTACCTGCCTCCCCGAGATATAGTTTTTTATGATGTAGTGGCCCATAGCACCCAGCTGTCAGGACAGCGCCTAAAGGTGTTGGAAGCTCTGGTTTTAGGTAATCAGCAGGTGGTGGTGACCTCCATAGAGGCTCTTTTGTGTCTTCAGACACCACCCTCCATCTTCAAGGAAGGACTTATAAACATAGAAGTTGGTCAGGAATTATCTATGGATAGTTTAGCTTATAATCTAGTTGGCATGGGTTATGAGAGGGTGGAAAGTGTTGAGGGACGGGGTCAGTTTAGCATAAGGGGAGGCATCCTGGATATATACCCCATGACTCAGGATAGTCCTTGCAGGATGGAGTTTTTTGGAGATGAAGTAGATTCCATTCGGCATTTTGATGTTCTATCACAGCGTTCTACTGATAAGCTTAGCAGCCTATCCATATCCCCTGCCAGGGAACTGATTTTATCCAGAGATATCTTAAACAAGGGCTTAGCCAGAATAGAGAAGAATCTTTCTAAAACTATAAATAAAAGCAAAAATCCTAAGGATGATAAGCTAATAGCCAAGATAGGAGCTTTGAAAGAAAGTATAGAGGAGGGTATTTTCTATAAAAATCTAGAAAACTATTTTCCTTTTTTCTATCCTGACAGGGTCACAATTTTGGACTATATTGATTCATCAGCACTCATTGTTTTAGATGAACCCTCCCGGATTAGAGAAAGCTTTGATAGCTGGGAACATGGATTTATGGAACAATTTAAAGCTTTACTGGAAGACAGGGAAGTGCTGCCTGAACAAAGCGAACTTTTCATTAACTATGAGGAGTTTCTATCTGGCATAGAGAAATATAATCAGCTGGCCTTACAAGCTTTACCAAAGTCAGTGCCAGGTTATTCTCCAAAGTCCATATATAATTTTTCTTCTAGGGGCATCCCCTCCTACCATGGTAAGGTAGATGTGCTGGTGGAGGATTTAAAGTACTGGCGTGCTCACAAATACTCCGTAATCCTCTTTGCAGGCAATACCTCTAGGGCACAAAACCTGGTGTCCAACCTATATGATAAGGGGATAGAAGCCCTTTTTAGTCCTACTATAGAAGGAACTATCCTAGATAGGCAGATTGTGGTGCTGCCAGAAAGCATTAGTTCAGGCTTTGAATACCCAGAAGGCAGGTTTGTCCTAGTTAGTGACAAGGAAATCTATGGGGTGGGCAAGGGCAAAAAGGCCAGACCAGCTTCATCAAAAAAGAGCAAGCTGGATCCCTTTACCGACCTTAAGGTAGGGGATTATGTAGTTCATGAAACCCATGGTATAGGTAAATATCTGGGAATAGAAACTTTAGTAGTAAATGACCAAAAACGGGATTATTTAAATATAAAATATAGTGGCACTGACAGGCTATATATTCCTACAGATCAGGTTGATGTAATTCAGCCCTATATAGGCATTGACGATAAACCCCCTAAGCTATCCAAACTAGGGGGCAGCGAATGGCAAAGGACAAAAAATAAGGTTCGTCAATCGGTTCAGAAACTGGCTATAGATCTAGTAGAACTATATGCTCAGCGGGAAGCCTCCCAAGGCTTTCAATTTTCTCCCGATACTCCATGGCAAATACAGTTTGAAGATATGTTTCCCTATGAGGAAACCCCTGATCAAGAAAGGGCAATAAAAGAGATAAAGAGGGATATGGAGAGTAGTAAGGTTATGGATAGGCTCTTGTGTGGCGATGTAGGTTATGGTAAAACAGAAGTTGCCATACGTGCGGCCTTTAAGGCGGTAATGGACGGTAAGCAGGTAGCACTACTTGCCCCCACAACCTTGCTAGCCCAGCAGCACTATAATACTTTTACAAGCAGGTTTGAAGACTTTCCTGTTAAGGTCCAAGTTCTCAGCCGTTTTAAAACCCCAGCCCAGCAAAGGGAAATATTAAAGGCTTTAAAACAGGGAAATATAGATATAATTATAGGTACTCACCGCTTACTGAGCAAGGATGTGGTCTTTAAGGATCTAGGGCTTCTAATAGTGGACGAGGAGCAGCGTTTTGGAGTAGGGCACAAG
>JAAYKZ010000361.1 GCA_012522165.1 Clostridiales bacterium | reverse complement strand
CCTTAGTAACTGGATCTCTTTGTATCTCCCGTATCCTTACTGGTTTAATTTCATTCTCCATAGCAATTTCAAAGAAGGCATTATGTCCAGCTTCCCTGAGTAATCTATTTAGACTTTTGTTCTCTATCATTATAGGTGTATCCTCATATTCATTACCATAGACAATTCCAGGAATATATCCTTGCCTTCTTAATCTATTGGCTTTCATATTCTGTGTGCGAATATTAGCATTAATAATTCTATTTCTCACCAGCTATACACCTCTTTCATATTTTGCCATTATTATTTCCAGTATTATCTCTTTTTATTAGAGGTGTTGCTGAATTATATAAAAATTCGGTCTAAATAAATACGCAGATGAGAATCAAATATTTGACTTTCATCTGCGTATTCATAGTAATACAAGAGCATTTTTTTATCAAAAAACTAAAATATGATAAGAAATAATTTGAATTGGTTATGAGAAACTCCGTCTTATTATTCTTCTCCTTCTAAACAATTCAGATATTAATATAATTGCTATTAAATCTCTTAATATAGGTCTTCTATTACCAAACTGTTGTGCGTTGATGCTATGATACATAACCATTCTTCCCTCAGCATACTCTTCTAACTCTGGCATATCTCGTACACACATATCATAGCACTCATCAATCATACTTTCCACCTGTTCTCTAGAAGGATATGGCTTATATGGATTATCCATATAGTCACAAACTCTACGGATATAAGGATATAGTTTGTAATATATATCTGGATACATCATTGGATAAACCATATCATCATCTATATCATAGCCAATACAAGGATAAGCCCAGCAATATCTTCTATGGTATTCTAAAGGGTATCTACACTCTGGCATTGGATACCAGCGAAGATTGTTATGGTCCATCCTCTCACCCCCTCATATATATATCAGTATATCTATATCATCAATCTATGAGGGAAGATATTAATGTGTTCATGCAGCATTTTTTATAATTTGATCTAATTGTTCTTCATCTAAGGTTTCTTCGACCAATAAGCTTTCAGCTATGGTTACCAATACTTTTTTGTTCTTCTCAAGCAAATACTTTACATTGGCATATAAATCATCCAAACACTTCTTTGCTTCGTCTATGAAATTATCCTGTACTTGCTTTATACCATTTTTATAGAGGACATCATAATTTAAAAGCCCTGAACTATCAGTCATTCCAAACCTTCTAACCATGTCTATCAAAACTTCTGTAGCTTTTTCCAAGTCATTAGAAGCACCTGTAGTTATATTATCTTTTCCAAATATTATTTCTTCCGCACAACGTCCAGCTAGCATGATTTTTATATTGTTTTCCATATCCTTTTTCTTATAATACATACGGTTAGGGGGGATATTCATACTAAATCCGCCTGCACCTTTTGTGCTAGGAATAATGGTTACTTTGGAAACTCTATTCTCCGGAGCTACTAATTTGGTAACAAGAGCATGGCCTGACTCGTGATAGGCTGTAATCATTCTATCTATATGGGATATAGCACTTCTATCCTTTTTCTCATATCCTGCAATAACGGTATAGAAAGCTTTATCTATATCCTGCTGTTGGATCATACCTTTCCCATTTTTAGCAGCAAGAATAGCTGCCTCATTCATTAAATTTTCTAACTGTGCTCCGCTAAAATATACTGTCTGATGAGCTAATTTTTCTAAGTCTACATCCTCATGTATAGGCTTATTCTTGCTATGAAGTTCTAATATTTTTAGTCTAGCTTTAACATCAGGTAAACCAATCTCTATATGACGATCAAATCTACCAGGTCGTAGCAAGGCTTCATCTAGGGTATCTAAGCGGTTTGTAGCTGCTACTACAACAATTCCTTGATTTTCATTGAATCCTGACATCTCCGCTAGTAGGGCATTTAGAGTCTGATCCCTCTCATCATTACCTCCGCCATCTAAACCCCCGTCTCTTTTCTTACCTAGAGCGTCAATTTCATCTATGAAAATTACACATTTTTCTGACTGCCTTGCCCGCTTAAACAACTCTCTAATCCTTGCAGCACCTACTCCAACATAAACTTGAACAAAATCTGAACCAGAGACTGCATAAAATGGAACACCTGCTTCTCCAGCAATAGCCTTTGCTAACAATGTTTTTCCTGTTCCAGGTGGGCCATATAATATTACCCCTCTAGGCATTCTGGCTCCATAATTAGAATATTTTTCTGGATTATTAATAAAATCAATGAGCTCTTTAACACTATGGACAGCTTCTTGATTTCCAGCTATATCTGAAAAACTAACTTTTACTCCTTCTTCAGGCTTTATATTTATACCTACTTTAGACTTCTTGCTCTGAACTTGAGGGGCCTTTTTTGAAACTAAAAAAAACATTACAATTATGCTACCAATCAGTATAAGATAGCTTATTGCCTGATTAAACATCTCTTGGTTTTTCATCTCATCTACAATAACATCGGCTTTTAGAAGTTCCTCTTTAAAACCTTCTTTTCTAGGATTATCCGTTATAAATCGCCTATTATCTTTTAATATTCCTTGTATAGTTTCCTCTTGGTTTAAATAAACCTTTACAACATTGTTTTTCTGCACTTCATGTAAGAACTGATTGTAGGAAATTCTCTCCGGTTCTGGATTTCTATGTTGCCAAAATCCGTATACTAAAAGGAGAAGTATTACTACAGCTGATACAATTATAATTTTATACTTTTGATTCATTATATTTTCTCCTCCTTTCTACATTCCATTTTTCTAACTTATCCTGTTGAACCATATCTCTTTGTAATAACTTGGTTATTACTTTTCTCTAAAACAGTGATGTAGTGAACAGTCAATAGCACATTATGATTGTTAGACTTACTAGCACAACACTTAACTTACGGAATAACTGCTATTGAACAAAGATAGCAAGTCTTTTAGTTTACATAATATCATTAGTTAATTATACAGTATTTCCTTGGACTTGTCGATGGAATTGTGTGGTAGAGCATTGTTTTATGGTGAGGTTTACAGATATAAATAATGGGAATAATAACTATAAAATGCTAAAGGACTAACAATAAGTTAGGGGGAAAAATATGAACCGGCGTGATCCTATACCAACTCGTACGCAACGGGGAAAAAGAATTAATAACAAACTTAATAAAGGAAAAATAATCAGGATAATTCTAGCAACCCCTCTTATAGGAATAGCAATACTACTAACAATGACTGCTTATATCCTAGGTGTAACAGTAAGTACTTGGAAAGAACTAGATATTAGCAAGCTAGAAAATATCCAAGAGTCTTCGTTTATCTATGATTTAAATGATGAAAAAATAACTAGTATCCATGGCGTAGAAAATCGAATAAAAGTGTCCCTTTCAGAAGTACCTAAACACGTTCAGGATGCTTTTATTGCTACTGAAGATATTCGCTTTTATAAACATCCTGGATTTGATATAAAACGCCTTGCCTCTTCCCTATGGCAAAATATTAAGGCAAGGGCATATGTGCAAGGAGGAGGCACCATAACCCAGCAGGTAGTCCGGAATGCCTTTCTATCTCAAAAAAAGGTTATGAGCAGAAAGATACAAGAAATTTATTTAGCCTATCAATTGGAAAAAAAGTATACTAAGGAACAGATTCTTGAAACCTATCTTAATCTAATATATTTTGGCAAAGGAACCTACGGAGTTGAAGCAGCAGCTAATAGATATTTTGGAAAATCCATAAAGGAAGTTAGTGTGGCTGAAGGTGCTATGTTAGCAGGAATAATAAAGAATCCAGGACGTTATTCTCCCTTAATAGATAAAGAAAGCTCTATGAAAAGAAAGGATCTAGTTATAGATCTTATGGTAAAGAATGGTTATTTGTCACAAGAAGAAGGTGAAGAAGCTAAGAAAGAATCTATTGAGTTAGTTGAAACACCACCAGATGACTTAGTACATAGTTTCTTTATAGACATGGTATTAGAAGAAGCAGCTGATATTTTAAGTGTAAAAGAAGAAACTCTGTTTACTAATGGTTATAAGATATATACAACTCTAGATAAAGGTTTACAGGAATTCTGTGAAAATATTTTTCAAAATACTGACTTTTTCCCCAAAAGCCCCGTGACTAATGAGCCATGTCAAGGAGCTTTAGTCGTACTTGACAGCAAAACAGGAGAAGTACGAGCACTTCTAGGTGGCAGAGCAGATAATAAGCCAGTAAGAAAGGCATTTAATAGAGCCACTCAATCTAGACGGCAGCCTGGTTCTGTTATAAAACCATTGGTAGTATACGCTCCTGCTATTGAAAGTTTTGGCTATAGTCCGGTAACCTTTATAGAAGATGCTCCCTTTACTGTAGATAACTACTCCCCCTCAAATTATGGAGGTAAATATCAAGGTTGGATAACCCTTCGTAAAGCAGTTGCTGCATCTATAAATATACCCGCAGTAAAGGTTCTTCATGATATAGGTATAGACAGTGGTATATCCTTTGCTAAAGGGTTAGGTATACCTTTTGCTGATGAAGATAATAGTCTTTCTGTAGCCCTAGGTGGCTTTCATTACGGAATAAGCCCCATAGAACTTGCCAGAGCCTATACAACCCTGGCTGATGGTGGCAAATATAAGGATTATACTACCATTCGTCGTATTGAGGACCCTAATGGTGTCGTAGTATATGAGTTTCATCCTCAGAAAGTTCAATATATCTCTGAGGAATCAGCCTTTTTAATAAACAACATCTTACAGTCTACCATAGAATGGCAAGGAGGAACCGCCAGAAGGCTACAATCCTTAGAGATGCCCATGGCCGCCAAAACTGGAACTGTACAACTTCCCAACACCAAAGAATTTAAAGGAATTAGTGGTACTAAAGATGCTTGGATAGCGGTTTATAATCCTGAATATGTTTTGACAATATGGCTTGGCTTTGATGAGACCAATTCTAAATATTATCTTCCGTCTAATGCTGTTGGTGGAAGCCATCCAGCTGAGATTGCAAAAGAAGTTATGAAATATATTTATGCTAGCCGTCCTGTACCTGATTTCGAAAAACCTACTAATGTCGTGGAAGTAGAGCTAGATGGCAAGTCACTGAATGAACGACATCTAGTTTTGTTGGCATCTCCCCTTACCCCCAAAGACCAAATAGTACTAGAGTATTTCAAAAGGAATAATGTGCCGCGAGAGCAAACAGATTATTGGGTTATCCCTGATAGCCCAAAAGATTTTGAGGTAATATTATCTGCTAATGGATTGCCTACAATTTCCTTTGTCCCAACTCAATATTTTGCAGTATATAGCATATATAAATCAACGGATAACGGAGAAGCTATACCAATCCATCGCATTGAGGCAGGAAATCAGGGAAAAATCCAATGGACAGATGCTCTGGTAAATCCAGGTGAAACTTACAGCTACTATGCTGTAGCTAGCCACCCAGGAATTACCATAGATGGTGAGCCAGTGCAAAGTCCCCCCACTTCTACCATAACCGTAACTATTCCTAATGAGCCAGAAATTGTATCTGGAGAAAAAGATTTATCTAATCAGGAAATCCAGTCCCAAGAAGATCATATACAGGAAAATCAAGAAGAAGAGGATGATATTCACAAAATATCAATCCAGATCCCCTAAAGCCTTTTCAATATCTTCACGAGTTACTGCACTTAAGGCTGTAAGATTGCAGGTAAGAGCTTTTTCTAATTTTTCTTTGGCTAGCTCTTTATTCCCTTCCTGAGAATAGATAAGCCCTAGATAATATAAAGTAATTGCTTGGTCATCCTTTTCTTCTTCAGCCCTTTTTAAAAATTCCTTGGCCTTATCTATCTCACCCATCTTATAATAGATTTGTCCTAGATTGTCTAAGATAACAGGATCCTCATCATCATATTCAAGAGCCTCTAGATTATATTCCAAGGCTCTTTCTAGGTCTCCTTTTTGGATAAGGAGATATCCTAATGTTCCATACACCTTTCCACTAGGATATTTTCTATGAACCTCTTCTAACATTTCAATTGCTATATCAATATCCCCCAACTTCCAATACGCAAGACTTATATTGATTTTAGCCATGTTTTTATATTTTTCTTGAACAGGCAATTCCACTAAAACAGTGCTGAAAAGCTCCTTGGCCTTTTCAAATTGGCCTTCCCTGAGCAATAGTACACCATAGGATAATAAATAATTAGGCTTGTTGCATTCCCGCTGCAAAGATTTTTCATATAACTTTTTAGCTTTTTCATATTCACCCCTGCTATGGCTGTAATACGCTAAAAATCCATATATATTTCCCATTATAGACATTTTGTATCATCCTTTCTCTTTCTAATCAATCTATTTCTTCTATGATATAGATCATCTATATTATAAGCACCATAAACAGACTTTCGATTCGCACCTGTATTCTTTAATAATTTAATTGCTCTATCGGTATAGATTAGGGCTTTGTCATAGTTTTTTTCCTGGTGCTCATAATATTTTGCCATTTCTATCAAAGGAAAAATTTTAAGGCTTTCTTTCCGATCTATAATTGATTCCCATATTTCCACGGCCTGTTTCCATTGTCTACGCCTTTTGTAAACAATAGCTAATCTATTCTGGGCATTCAATGTGACATAGGGATTTTGTCCTGTTTCTATACATTTTAAATAGCAAAAAATTGCTCTTTCATCATCACCCTGATTTTCCCATGACTTTGCTAGACCTAACCATTCATAAGAATTAAGATTCATTTGAGCTGGATTTTGATTTATTTGGGATAACTTTATAAGTAGAGCTACCATTGCTAAAATATCCTTTGTATTATGGTCCAATACCTTTAGCATAGATGCTTCATCTCTATCCTGCAGATATTGATAATAGATATTGGGTATTTCCCGTCCAGGGATATCATCTTTTCGATAATGCCTTAAGATATTGTTTTCTAAAGAAGTTAGGCTGCAGCTATCTAGCATTGAGGACCATATCCTTCTAGATGGATGTAGTAAATCAATATGAAGATTTTTATCTCGTGTAGAATTCATATATAATGTTACCCTATTTAAAATCATCCTGTTTTCTAACAGAGGATAATCGAAGGACTTACCATTAAAGCTTACTAATACCTGCCTGTGACTAATTACTTTTGCAACTTCATGCAACATGCTTAATTCTTCATCAAAGTCTCGCATTATATGTTGCTCTACCACAAAATTATTACCTTCAAAATAACCTAACCCTATAAGAAAAGCGAGAGTGCCAACACCACCAGATAAGCTAGTAGTTTCAGTGTCTAGAAAAACTAGGTCATGGATGCTAAAACTATCCTGAGATGCTTCTAGGCGTGCCCATTTAATCACCACTGAGGGGTTAATATATCTAATTTCTTCTAAGGTAACTATACCATAGGAATAATCTATGGGATATATGCTTTTTTTACAAACATGCTGTCCCCATTGGCTATCTATGACATAACCACCTAAATTACCTCTATTAGACGAAATATCCACCTTATTGTCTATATCATCTGTACTAGTTTTGATATGGTTATTGCTAGTAATAGCTTTTAGCTTATCCCTCAGGTTGGATATCACTTAGTATCCCTCCCAATATCTTAAGGGCTATATCTTTGTTATTTCCTTCCTCTCCTACAGAAGGTCCTATACAAGAAGGACATCCTCCTGTACAGGTACAATTTTCAATTATTTCTCTACATCTTTCAAAAATTTCCCTATAGATTTCATATATCTTATTGCTAAATCCAACCCCACCAGGGTGACTATCATATATGTAGATAGTAGGTTTTCGCGTAAAAGGAGATCGGGAATGATAAACCACATTTATATCTCGGGTATCACACATTAAATATATAGGACAAATATGACCCAAAACATGAGCTATGGCCATTAGGCCATTTTGCAAATCATCTTGGCTAAATTTATCTGTTATAGTTTCAGGTATACAAAACCAACAGGCAGTTGTGTGGATTTCTATCTCAGGAAGATGGACCCTGCCCCATCCCAAGTTTTCGTGGGTGTTGAATTTAATTTTTTTAAACATAGTAACCATAGCGGTAACCATAACTTCGCCATAGGCTTTTGTTAAGCCGTTAGCCTCCTGCTGCTCCTCAAATACATCTAAAACCTTAAGATCCACTGCCAAGTTTGCATCAGTATAGTAATCCACATCTACTCTTCTAACATAGGCTTTCTTTTCCTCAAAATCTAGTTTCTCAACCTGATACTGATTCCCTTCATGAATATATATAGCCTCCTCGTGAAGGAGCATAGGTGCACTGAAGCTATCAGTTTCGCCAATTACTCTAGGTTCAGGCTTTGAGATGTCGATTATTATAAAATTTTCATCGGATGCACTTCTAAGACTAATGTTGTTAGCGGGGAAATTGTCTGCCATCCAATACCAACGGTTACCTACACGTCTTAATACTTTTTGCTCTTCCAGATAGGTTAATATCTCTTCTAAAGTCTCTACTCCAAATCGCTCTCCATCCTCAAAGGGAAGCTCAAAAGCTGCACATTTTATGTGGCTAAGCAAAATATAAAGATTGTTGGGATTTATTAAGCCGCTTTCTGGGGAACTTTCTAAAAAATACTCAGGGTGCTTGATAATATACTGATCCAAAGGATTACTACTAGCCACCAAAATAGCCATTGAAGTGCTACTACGTCTGCCAGCCCTGCCTGCTTGTTGCCAGGTACTAGCTATACTTCCCGGATACCCGCATATTATAGCAGCTTCTAAAGAACCAATATCTATACCTAATTCTAAGGCATTAGTGCTGATCACTCCCATAATATGGCCGGTTCTAAGGCCTCTTTCTATCTGTCTTCTTTCGGTAGGAAGATAACCTCCCCTGTAACCTCTTATCTCCTTGGAATTGCCTAGCTTATCTTCGACCAGTTTTTTTAAATAGGTAACTAGCACTTCCACCATCAATCGGCTGCGGGCAAATATAATAGACTGTATTCCATTGGTTATCAGTTGACTAGCTATTTTCCTTGTCTCCAACAGAGAACTGCGCCTTATGCCTAATTCCTTATTGACTAATGGCGGGTTATAGAATACTAGATGCTTTTTCCCAGATGGAGCTCCATTCTTATCCACCAGCTCTACTGTCTCCTCAATAATTCTTTGCGCCAACTCCTGAGGATTTGCAATAGTTGCAGAACAACAAATAAATGTAGGATTAGCACCATAAAACCTACATATTCGTTTTAATCTTCTTATAACATTGGCCATATGACTACCAAACACACCTGTATAAATGTGCATTTCGTCTATAACTACATATTTTAAATTTTCGAATAATTTAATCCATTTAGTGTGATGGGGCATAATACCAGAATGAAGCATATCGGGATTGGTAACTACAATATGACCAGCCTGCCTAATAGCTTTTCTAGCATTGACTGGGGTATCTCCATCGTAGGTATAGGTCTTTATATCCTTGCCCATAAGGGTAATCAGCTCGTGTAGTTCGCTAACCTGATCTTGAGAAAGGGCTTTGGTGGGAAAAAGATATAGACTTCTGGTATCAGGGTTGTTATAAATTTCATTTAACACAGGCAAATTATAACATATGGTTTTTCCTGAAGCAGTAGGAGTGACTATTACTACATTCTTGCCTTGCTTAACAAAATCCAGAGCAAAGGCCTGATGAAGGTATAGTTTTTCTATACCCTTCTGACTTAATGCTTTGATAACATCCTCTTCTAACCAATTAGGAAAAGGCACAAAGTTAGCTTCTTTGGCCTCTATGGTTTTCCAGTATGTTACGTTGTCCATAAATCTACTGTCTTGCTTAAGAAAATCTACCAATTGATCGATATTCATAAGGCACCCCTAAAACAAAGCTTTATAATCCTTATTATATCGATTTTCTATAATAATGTCCATGTATTCCTTTTATCTCTCAAATCTACTTAAAAATGCTTTTGTACGTTCGTTTTGCGGGTTATTGATAACATCGCTTGGAAGTCCCTCTTCAACAATAACCCCATTATCCATAAAGATAATATGATCCGATACATCTCTGGCAAAGCTCATCTCATGGGTAACTATTACCATTGTCATCTTCTCTGCTGCCAGCTCTTTTATTACATTTAAAATCTCTCCTGTCAGTTCAGGATCTAGGGCTGAAGTAGGTTCGTCAAAAAACAATATCTTCGGATTAAGTGCCAATGCCCTTGCTATGGATACCCGTTGTTGCTGTCCTCCTGATAACTGATATGGATAAGCATTTTCCTTATCGGATAATCCTATCTTTTTTAGCAATTCACGCCCTATCTCCATAGCCTCTTCCTTAGGCTTTTTTTGTACAGTAATTAATGCATCGGTTATATTTTTAATAACTGAATAGTGAGGAAAAAGATTAAAATTTTGAAACACTAGTCCAAAATAGCTTTGAATTTTCTTTAGTTGTGCTTTAGATGCATAAATAGCCTTGCCATCTTGATCAGTAATAACAGCATGCTCTCCTAAATAGATGAGTTCACCTGAATCTATAGTCTCCAACAAAGTAGCGCACCTAAGAAGGGTAGACTTTCCTGAGCCAGAAGGACCAATGATACTTACTACCTTTCCTTCTTCTACCTTTAAAGATATGCCTTTTATAACTTCAAGAGCACCAAAGCTTTTCTTTAAATTTTTAATTTCTAATAAGTTCATTACTCTCACCTACCTGTAATAGCTTAATTTTTTCTCTATCCATTCCATTATATAGGCTACGATAAAGTTAAATATATAATAATATATACCTGCAATGATAAAAGCAGTCATATTTGTCTGGGCAGCGGCAATTGCTTTGGCTACGGTAAACATCTCAGAGTAAGAAATAGCAAAAGCCAAAGAAGTATCCTTTATTAGAGTAATGACTTCATTGGTTACGGCTGGAAGTATTCTCCTAATCACTTGTGGTAAGATAATTTTAACAAAGGTTTGAGCTTTGCTATAGCCCAAAACCTTAGCTGCCTCATATTGCCCCATCGGTATTGATTCAATACCACCACGATATATCTCGGCGAAATAAGCTGCATAGTTTATAACAAAACCTATAATTACGGCAAAAAAACGATAACCTTTAGGTAAGGTTATGTTGAAAATATAGGTTCTATAATAAATGTTGGGGTGGAAAATAATTTACCCTAACAT